>CBFGLL010000103.1:0-7544 GCA_965649585.1 uncultured Chitinophagaceae bacterium
GCCATAAAAAGTATCAGGAACGGTTTACTCGAAGATGGTACTGCCATCGGCTCGGGATTAGGAACCAGCGTAGATCGGCTGCGCACCAGCAAGTCAAAATCAAAAGTGGTAGTACTGCTCACCGATGGCGAGAACAATGGTGGGTTAATAGATCCAAAAACAGCAAAGGAAATAGCCAAAGCATTTGGCATAAGAGTGTACACTATTGGCGTAGGATCGGATGGGTATGCGCAGCAACCAGAAAACACGGGAATGGGTGTGGTGATGCAAAATGTAAAAGTTTCCATTGATGAAAAATTGCTTACAGAAATTGCCAGGGAAACCGGCGGAAAATATTTCAGGGCAAAAGATAATGAATCGCTCCAGGGCATTTACGACGGTATAGATGCCATGGAAAAAACCAAGGTGGACATTATTAAAAACATCCGTTACAAAGACAAGTTTATGCCCTTTATCATCGGCGCCATATTCTTCTTATTACTTGAACTCATCCTTCGTTACCTTGTGTTACGGAAGTTTCCATAACATTTATACCGGCAATTTTATGTCGGGTAAAGCTTTGCATCAAAATTCATTTCTTTAACTTGCCTTCATGCGTGCATTGGTATATAAGTCAACCGGCAGTTGGTATCATGTAAAAGATGAAGCAGGTAATTCTTACCAGGCCCGTATTGTAGGCAAACTAAAACTGGATGGAATTACCTCTACTAATCCCATTGCCGTAGGTGATTGGGTAGAAGTAGAGAATGAAGGGGAGCAGGGCAATTTCATGATCACCCAGGTACATGCACGAAAAAATTATATCAACCGCATTTCTCCCCACAATAAAAACATGCACCATATTGTGGCGGCCAATCTTGATCAATCTTTGTTGTTTGCTACATTGAAAGATCCAAAAACATCTTTAGGTTTTATCGATCGTTTTCTTGTTATTTCAGAAGCGTACCATGTACCTGCGATCATCGTTTTTAACAAAGCCGATCTATTCAAAAAAAAGGAGCAGGAAAAATTTGAACTCATCAGGGAAATTTATGAACCCATCGGTTATAAGATCTTTCTGATAAGTATTGAAACAGGGCAGGGTTTGGAAGCAGTAAAAGAACAGTTGCATCATAAGACAACCCTGTTGAGCGGGCATTCCGGTGTAGGAAAATCAAGTTTTATTAATTACCTGTTTCCTGAATTAAATCTCAAAACAACGGGTGTGAGTGAATGGAGCGGCAAGGGTATGCACACAACTACATTTGCTGAAATGTATGACCTGCCGGGCGGCGGTAAAATAATTGATACACCAGGTATCAGGGAAATGGGCCTGGTAGATATTCCCAAAAATGAGCTCTCTCATTATTTTCCTGAAATGAGAGAATTGATCAACGACTGCCAGTTTAATAATTGCAGTCATTTGCATGAACCGGGTTGTGCTGTAAAACAAGCCGTGAATGACGGAAAAATATACGAAGAGCGTTACCTCAGTTATTTAAACATGAGGGACACTATTGAAGATAAAAGTTATTAGCCGGTAGTTCCGAGTAGGAATTCTGAACCCCTAAAACGCTCTCTTCTCAAGGAAATGAGCCACTTCCATCACCAGTTTATTTTTATTTTTCTGGCTATCCTGGCGTTGAGGATAAATACTTACGCCGTTAAAAATATTGTAGTGAAGTGTAAGGAACTGGTCTTTGTATTTAAAATCCCAGTCCAGTGTATCGGCATCATCTACCTGGTTCAAAAACTGCACCTGTAAGTGATCGGCCAGGGCATTGGCAATAGCATAAAATTTGGAGATACCGCAATTGTCGTCAATAACGGCTTCTGTGGCACCGGACTGGGTTTTTAGCGCATAGCACATAGTGGTTCAGGTTTAGTTTTTTTATTGGGTATTAGGATAACGTAACAATCAGCATTTAATTGCCCCTGAATTTGGCTTTGTTGCTCGCCTTAATAGCCTTGGGGTCGCCGGAAGCTATTTCTTCAGCACCTACATTGCGCCCATTGGTAGGGCAACCATATTTTTCTTTCTTCTTAAAGATGAAGCAACCACTTAAAAAGCTAACCACAAATACAGCCAGGATCAATTTTTTCATATGCTAAAGATAAAATTTATGACAGGAATTAAAGCGAATTACGCAAATTAGATTCCCACAGTTTGAACTTTATTTAAACCAGGCACTGTACCTCACATAATTATCTGCAATCCTGTTTATTTCGCCGCTAATCAGCTCTTGACTGATGTCTTTTACTTTTTTTGCCGGTACCCCGGCATAGATCGATCCGGGTTCCACCACGGTATTTTCAAGCACCACGGCTCCCGCAGCGATAATACTGTTGGAACCTATTTTTGCATTGTCCATTACTATGGCGCCCATGCCCACCAGCACGTCGTCATCAATAACGCATCCATGCACAATGGCATTGTGCCCGATACTTACATTATTTCCAATGATCGCTTTTGTTCCGGGCTGGCCGGCAGCCAGGTTCTGGAAGGTGCAATGTATTACCGCCCCATCCTGCACATTCACTTTATTGCCCATGCGGATGCTGTTTACATCACCTCTCACCACTGCATTGAACCATACGCTGCATTGATCACCCATCACCACATCACCTACTATCGTGGCATTGGGAGCAATAAAACAATCATTTCCCATCTGCGGCATTACGCCTTCTACCGGAAGAATTACACTCATAAATATATTTTTTACACACAGTAGTTTTTCAATTCAGCATCCCTGCCTGTCGGCAGACAGGGTTGTGTCACTCACTTGTACGTCAAAATAACCAGCATCAAGAAACCCATAGATATTAGAAAATATGTTCTTGGTGAGGCTTTGCGTCATAGTACCTTAATGGCCCACACACAAAACTAAACATTAATTTTGCCACAAATCAATTCATGAACAGCAGGCAATTATTTTTAAATCATGTGGGCCAAACCTCCCCTGCCCCGCTTGCTTTGCATATTGTAAAAGCAGAGGGAACAAAAATGTGGGACGCAGATGGCAAAGAATACATTGATCTTATTGGTGGAATCAGTGTGTGTAATGTAGGTCATCGCCATCCCGCTGTTGTAGATGCCATAAAAAAACAGGCCGACGAATACCTGCACATTATGGTATATGGAGAATTGATGGAAAGCCCGCAGATACAATATGCCAAAGCACTTACCGACCATTTACCACACTCACTGAACAGCGTGTTTTATACCGCCAGCGGCAGCGAAGCAACAGAGGGAGCGATGAAACTGGCAAAAAGAGCCACAGGCAGAACACAGATCATTTCCTTCAAAAATTCCTATCATGGCAGCACCCAGGGCTCGCTGAGCATAATGGGCAGCGAATACTGGCAGCAGGCTTTTCGTCCGCTATTGCCTGGTATTGTGCAACTGCGCTACAATAATTTTGAGGACCTAGAACACATAACCACACAAACAGCCGCTGTATTTGCTGAAACCATACAGGCGGAAGCGGGCGTGATTTCTCCAAAAGATGGATGGTTAAAAGCGCTGCGTGAGCGGTGCTCACAAAACGGTGTATTGCTGGTGCTCGACGAAATTCAATGCGGGTTTGGCCGCAATGGAAGCCTGTGGGCATTTGAACAATTTGATGTGGCGCCGGATATACTTTTGCTTGGTAAAGCCCTGGGTGGCGGAATGCCATTGGGCGCTTTTGTGGCGGATAAAAAATTAATGGATACCCTTACGCACAACCCCGTGCTGGGACATATCAATACCTTTGGCGGCCACCCAGTAAGCTGCGCTGCGGGCCTTGCAGCTTTTAAAGCTTTGTTGAGAGAGAAACTCGTAGATGAAGTGAACAACAAAGCATCGCTGTTTCGACAGCAGCTTTCTCATGCCGCCATAAAAAATATTAATAGCCATGGCCTCATGATGGCCGTATTTTTTGAAGATTTCGCACAAAATAAAAAAATCATCGACGCCTGCATTGAAGCGGGTGTGTTTACCGACTGGTTTTTGTTTGCCGACAATGCCCTGAGGATTGTACCACCACTGAATATCTCAACCGATGAAATTACCCGGGCCTGCTCGATTATAAAAACGGTATTGAACAATGTTTAAGTAAGGCCCCGCAGAATCCCACTGTTCATTTAAAATAATTTGTTAAACAAAAAATTAATTTGTTTGTATAGATAACATTCGTTTGCTTTGTGTTTCAAAGTGCTTTTTTATGACAGAGCAACAACAATCTTTAGAAGCTATTCACGACATCAAAAAGATGATGGAACGCAGCAGCCGTTTTATCAGCCTTAGCGGGTTGAGTGGTATCAGTGCAGGCATCTGTGCATTAATAGGGGCATGGTTAGCCCATCCTTATGTGTATGGAAAGAAAAATTTGTTCATCGATGAATCTGCAGCCATCGCCCTTGCGGTGGTTGAAGACTTTCGTTTTTATTTTACCGTGTGGCTTTTCTGGATTGCGATCGGAACATTCGTAGCAGCTTTGATCAGCGCATTCCTGTTCACCTATTTCAAAAGTAAAAGAGACGGTACGCCCATTTGGGGAAGCACGGCCCGTCGTTTAATGATAAACGTTAGTATTCCCTTGTTGGTGGGAGCCATTTTTTTATTCAGCCTTATGCAACATGGCACATTTGGATTAATTGCACCTGGTTGTTTGTTGTTTTATGGGCTGGCACTAATCAATGCCAGCAAGTACACGCTCAATGAACTCAGGTTCCTGGGCTACGGGCAGATCATACTTGGCATTATTAACCTGAATTTTGTGGGATACGGACTTTATTTTTGGGCAGCCGGCTTCGGTATCTTACATATCATCTACGGCATTTACATGTGGGGCAAATACGAAAGAACAAAAGCTTAGTTACCCGGTTGGGAAACAGGAATAATTATGGAGAATCCAATCAACCAGTTAAATAAATTATTCGACAGCAGGGTCCGCCTCGGCATCATGAGTGCGCTCATGATGAATGATGCCATCAACTTTAATGAACTAAAAGAGTTATTGCAGATTACCGATGGCAACCTGGCAAGTCATATTAAAGCGCTGGAAGAAAACAGCGTACTGAAAGTAGAAAAAGGCTTTATCGGCAGGAAAACGAATACCACTTACAAAATCACCAAGTCGGGCGAAAAGGCTTTTAAAGCACATATAGATGCGCTGGAAAAAATGATCAAGGCAACAAAATAAATTTTTTTATCCATATACTTTGAATTTCAAAGCACTTTCAATAAACCGTATTACTAACATTCAGATGAGTTTAAAGCTTTGGGGGCTCACGGATCTTTTTGGTTGCATGCCTCGCCGCCATCCCGCTCCACCATCCTTTAAGCAGCTACTTATTTCAGCAACCATATTTTATTCCACAAAATTTTCAATCAAATTTCACCACAAACAGTAACAAAATGGAAACTTCACAATCACCCGCCGCAACTTCAGCACCCAATAAGATCCTTGTAAAAGGAATCATCACGGGGGGCCTTATTTTAGTGCTCCTGATTCCAACCATTTTTATCAGCAACCTCATCAACGAAAGAGAAGCCCGGCAAAAAGAAGTTGTGAAAGAAGTAAGCAGTAAATGGGCTTCTACACAAACTTTATCCAGCCCGTTTTTAGTGGTACCCTATTCTTATCCCACCCAAACGAGCGAAGGCAAAGCTGCAACCGCTCATACCAATCTTATCTTTCTCGCCAACGAGGTTTCCGTTAATGGAAACATCATCCCTGAACAAAGGCCAAGATCTATATACAAAGTGCTTTTGTATAAATCGGGTATTCATTTTAACGGCAACTTCAAAACCGAGTTACCCAAGGATATTGACTCATCAGGAATTGATTATCAAAATGCCAGGCTTTGTTTTACGCTAAGCGACTTTAAGGGCATCGAAGAAAATATATATGTTCAGTTCAACGATGAAAAGTTATTGCTGCGCCCGGGGCTTCCGCTCGAAGACTTTGGGAAAATTGGATTGTCGAGTCCTGTGAAACTTGACCCCACTGCTCTTGCAACGGGGTTAACATTCTCGATGGATTTAAAAATAAAAGGAAGTGAGCAATTGCATTTTATCCCGATGAGCGCCAGCAGTAAGTTCAATATTCGATCGGCATGGAATGATCCTTCTTTTGACGGTGATATGCTTCCGAATGAAAGGCAGGTTTCCCAGGAGGGCTTTAACGCTAAGTGGAGTTTTAACCAGGCTAACCTTCCCTTTGCAACCGTTATTCGTCAAAACACTATCGCTGATAAAAAATTCGACTTCGGCGTAAGCCTGGTACAGCCTGCTGACCAGTACAACAAAACAATGCGCAGTGTAAAATATGCCATCCTGTTCATAGGGTTAACTTTTGCATTTTTCTTTATAATTGAATTGATGCAGAAAAAACCCTTCCACCCCGTACAGTATGTGTTGGTAGGTATTGCGCTGGTTATTTTTTACACTTTATTACTTTCCATAAGCGAGTACCTACCCTTTGACAATGCCTATATAATTGCAGCGGCAGCAACCATCCTTCTCATTAGCCTCTATGCTAAGGGACACTTTAAAAGTTGGAAAACGGCAGGGATCTTTTTTGTTTTATTGAGCCTGTTGTACTGCTTCATTTTTGTACTCATTCGTTTAGAAGACACTGCCTTACTCGTTGGTAGTATAGGATTGTTTGTTGTGCTTGCACTTGTAATGTATGTGAGTCAAAGAATAAACTGGTACGGAAGAACCGAAGATCTATCAATTCAAACTAGCAGTCATGTATAATTTTTTTGTAAAACTTAGAAGTGGCGTGCTCGTTTGGCTTACCCATAGCCTGGCATTGCCCATTTTAAAACTCGTAAGAAAACCAGAACGGTTCCCGTATGATACAAATCAGCTGCAACAATTTCCGGAAGGCACGCTGGGAAAAGCATTGGTAAGTTTTTTAACCACGAAAGACCTGCAATTGCTCACCTACTATGCCAGGCATGATATTAAACACATCCTGTTAGATTATGACACCACGGACGAAGGGGAAGGATGCCTGCAATGTTTTATGCTCGGCAATGGGCATGTTTCATTTCCTGTACTGGCAACAGTAATCTATTGTTATATTACCATGCCGGAGTATTGGCCAAAGTTTAAGGTAGCCTTTCGCCGCGGAAAACAAAGCCCCTCGTTGGAACATATACAGTGGTTTGAACTACTTCCGCAACAAGTAACAGAACTTAAAAAAATGGTAAAGCCGGCTGCATACTAAAAACAACATCGATGAAATCTTTTTTTCAATCATTCATTTTTGCCGCCAACGGCATTCAACATGCTTTTGTAAACGAGCGTAATTTTTTAATACAGGCTGTAGTGGCAGGCGCCGTTGTAATCCTTTCCTGGGTATTAGAAATAACCCGGGTGGAATGGATGGTTGTACTGATCAATATTGGGTTAGTACTGGGTTTTGAAATGATGAACACCTGCATTGAACGTATCTGCAACCTTATTCATCCCCAACACAGTAACCTGGTAAAAATTATCAAGGATGTGGCTGCAACTGCCGTGCTGTTGCTGGCGATTATGGCTACCATTTGCGGCCTCATCATTTTTA
>CBFGLL010000104.1:0-7507 GCA_965649585.1 uncultured Chitinophagaceae bacterium
TAGGTTAGATGCCATTTGGTTTACAGAATCTGTAAGATCCTTCCAGGTGCCACCCACACCTTTTACCGTGGCCTGTCCACCGAGTTTTCCTTCGCTACCCACTTCTCTTGCCACACGGGTTACTTCCACCGAAAATGAATTTAACTGATCCACCATGGTGTTGATGGTGTTTTTCAGTTCAAGGATCTCACCTTTTACATCCACCGTAATTTTGCGTGACAGATCGCCTCGTGCAACGGCGGTGGTTACTTCCGCAATATTCCTCACCTGGCCGGTAAGGTTAGATGCCATCTGGTTTACAGAGTCTGTGAGATCCTTCCAGGTACCTGCCACACCTTGTACTTCTGCCTGGCCACCGAGTTTACCTTCTGTACCCACCTCTCTCGCCACACGGGTTACTTCCGAAGAAAAGGAGTTGAGCTGATCCACCATGGTGTTGATGGTATTTTTAAGTTCCAGGATTTCTCCCTGTACGTCCACAGTAATTTTTTTGCGGAGGTCCCCTTTTGCCACAGCGGTAGTTACTTCTGCAATATTTCTCACTTGGTCGGTAAGGTTGCCCGCCATTTGATTCACGGAGTCGGTAAGGTCTTTCCACACGCCCGCAACGCCTTTCACTTTTGCCTGGCCCCCCAGTTTTCCTTCGCTACCCACTTCTCTTGCCACACGGGTTACTTCCATGGAAAACAGGTTGAGCTGCTTCACCATGTCATTTACTTCGGCCGCAATATTTGCAAACTCACCCTGTAATACGTGGTCACCGATTTTCAGAGGCATTTCCTGGCTAAGGTTTCCTTTTGCCACAGAGCTGATTACATGGGCTATTTCAATGGTGGGGTGCACCAGGTCGGAGATAAGGCTGTTAATGGCGTCTACGCTGGCGTTCCAGGACCCACGGGCAGATCTTGGCAATTCCACCCTGTGATTAAGATGACCTTTGCGACCAATGGTATTACTTGCGATTGAAAGTTCCTGTACAAGGTTTTCGTTGAGGGCTATGATGGAATTTAAGGTATCGCATATCTTACCGCTGAGCCCAATTTTGTCCATGGGCATTCTCACGCTAAAGTCGCCTTCTTTTACCTGCGTTAAAATTTTAAGGAGTTCTCCTGCATCGAGGCTATCGTCTGCATTAATGGAAAAATCATGGGTGGCATTTCCATTTGTTTTTGGAGCAGAACGGGGTGTTTTTTTGGGCGCCCGGACGATTTCAGTTTCGTTTACATCAATAGCAGTTGTACTGGATTTCGTTTTTTTTTTCATATTTGAAATTTAGGTATCCTGAAAGCCAGGACCTGTATGTTTTGGTAAAATATAAACATCCCCGGTTATTTTTGGGGCGTATCATAAAAAGCCTATCTTAGATATCTTATTGATAGTTAGGGCATAAAAAGTATGCCATAAAAACCGAACTAATGATACCCCCCACCAGCAATTTCATAGTAGTAGGCGAGGATGATAAAGACGACCAGGAACTACTTAAAGAGGTTTTTTCTTCTATAGATGAATCTTTCTCATTAGTTTTTGCAGACACAGGAAAACAAGTCATCAATTTACTGAACGAATTACAGGATGAGCCAGCACCTTGTCTTATT
Organism: uncultured Chitinophagaceae bacterium; assembly: GCA_965649585.1. Lineage (GTDB taxonomy): Bacteria > Bacteroidota > Bacteroidia > Chitinophagales > Chitinophagaceae > Ferruginibacter. Next base: position 1,596 of record CBFGLL010000104.1, read on the forward strand.
GTGTTAGACTACAATATGCCGGAACTAAACGGAGCCGATATTTTAAAAGAGCTAAATGATCGTGGCATCTACCGTTCTGTGCCAAAAGTGGTGTGGAGTACCTCGGGATCAGAAAAATTTAAATTGCGATGCCTGCAACTTGGTGCGGCCGACTATGTAATTAAGCCCGATAGTATATCCTCCTTGCAGGGGGTGGCCCGCTATCTAATTTCAATCTGCAGTAATGGAACTGCTCACTGATTAAAAATTTCATTCAGTACCGAAAAGGAAATTGGCTTTTCCCATACTGTTATCTGGGGCGAAGGCGTTATAACATCAGATGCATGTTTATACGCACTTACAAGGTAAATCTTAAGTTGGGGAAAATTTTCAACAATAGTTTCCACAGATTGCCAGCCTTCCCCATCCGGAAGGTTGTTGTCCAGGAATAAAATATCCGGCTGCCAGTTGTGGAGTGTGCTTAGTCCATCAGCCAAGGTAAAGGCCAATCTCACCTCATAACCCCGTGTGTGGAAATAATGTTTCATCATCATCCCGTAATCTTCCTCATCATCTGTAATCAGTATCCTGGCTTTGCTCATTCGTATTACAATTTTGGTGCTTAAATAAGTTGGGCAGGGGAAGTTGGCAAATTACCGATTAATTTTCAAAGAAATTTTTTAATAATGATCGATGGGCCGGTGCCGCAGAAAATGCGGATTAGTTTTTGTAAGCTGTAGTTGCTGCCTCACGAGGTTTTGCGCATCCCTTACTAAAACTTATACTAAAGGGACACTATGAATAGTTCCGCCATGTTTACACAAGATGAAGTTATAGAACAACAAAAAGGGAACGGAAGAATCCCCGCCGAAGAGTTGCTTGAACTGGCTGCTCACGATCTTCAATCTCCCTTGCGAAAACTTTCCATTTTAAGCGAAAGATTTGTTTCAAAATTTTTGCCGCCGGACAATGAAGAGGCGCAGGAATATTTACAAAGAATAAAGGCCTGTGTTAACGATATGCAGGAAATGATCAGCGGTGTTACAGCGCTGGCAAACCTGGATGCAACAAATTTAAATCCTCAACGCTGCGAGGTAGAAAAGATCATTAATGAACAACTAGAGCAGCAATTTGCCGGCCGCCTCCCAGGTGCCCAGGTAAATATTCGTGATGGAGGTAGTGTGTTAGCGGATCCAAAACAGCTCGCCCTCGCTTTTATTAAATTAATCGAAAATGCCTTCATCTTTAAAACAGAAGGGCAGCCTGTTCAGATAAATATAGTTGGAAGGCCGGTTACCGAAGCGGAAAAACAGCAGTTTGGGATCAGCCAGGCTTCAGGTTACCATGCAATAGAATTTGCTGATAAGGGTGTAGGCTTTTCAAAAGAAGATGCTGAAAAAATATTTCAGCCATTTGTGCGCCTGCACGGCAAATCAACCTATCCTGGCAAAGGCCTTGGTCTTGCATGGGTAGAAAAAATAGTTCAGCTAAATAAAGGTTATGTTTACGCAACACTACAGGAAAACGGTGGTGCAAATTTTATTATCCTTTTACCCCAAAAAACCGATTAACATGCCTAACCGCAAACAAATTAACCTGGCAATTGTAGATGATGATGAAGACGATTTTTTCATCATTAACGATTACCTCAAAGAAATTGAAGGAAAAGAATTTATTGTGGAATGGTATAAGGATTATGCCACCGCTCTCGAAAAATTAAGATGCGGTGCTAATCATGTGTACCTGGTTGATTACCGGCTTGGAAATAAAACCGGCCTGGACCTGTTATCTGCCGCTACTTCGATGGGCTGCGATGAACCTATAATTTTATTGACCGGCAAGGGAAACAGGGCCATTGACATACAGGCAATGGAGTATGGGGCTACCGACTACCTCATAAAATCGGAGCTGAGCCCGGAAAAGTTGGAACGTTGCATTCGATATTCACTGGATCGATCTAATTTTTTAAAAGAACTTAAGGCCCGGGAAAATAAATACCGCAACCTTTTTGAAAATTCAAAGGATGCCATTTTTATTGCAGACCAGGAATTGCGTTTCAAAGAAACAAATAAGGCAGCATCCTTACTCCTGGGTGGAGATGAGAACGGCTTGCCTGCAGAAAGCCTCTATTGTTATATACAGGAGGAGCAACAACGGGAACAATTAAAGGCAATGCTGGCATCGGGAGAAACGGTGAGCGATAAAGAAATACGATTGCAGTTTGCCGACAACGAAAGTAAAATTTGCTTACTCTCCTTATCGCAACAGCAGGATGCAGAAGAGCAGTGGCAGGTGCATGGCATTGTGCATGATATCACTGCACTAAAAAAAGCAGAGATGAATAACCTGCAATCCGAAAAGTCGCTGGCAAACGAGCGGCTGATGCGGATGCTGGCTCATGAAATAAGAAACCCCCTCAATAATATTTGTCTCTCTACAGAAGACCTCATCTCGAGTGCCGATGATGATATGCAACGTGGCCTGCTGGGGATTGTGCAAAGAAATGCAAACCGCATCAATCAAATTATAACCGAACTTCTCAACCTTACCCGGGTGCCAGAGCTGAGTTACGGGCAATGCACATTGCAGGAGGTGTTGGAGGAGAGCCTGGAAATGGCGGTTGATCGTATGAATCTTCAAAAGATATCCCTGCAAAAAACTTTTCCGGAACAACCCATGCCTATCAATGCCGATAAAACGAGGTTGGTAATTGCCTTCAATAATATCCTTATCAATGCTATTGAAGCAATGGAGGCCGGAAAGGGTAAACTGTCGGTAGTGGTGAATCATAATAATGGCGGATACAGCGTGTCAATAAAAGATAACGGAAAGGGGATTCCTGAAGAATTTATCAGCAAATTATTCGACCCGTTTTTTACGTTGAAAAAAAATGGAATGGGGTTGGGTTTGTCTGTGTCTTATTCCATCATAAAATCACACCAGGGCGCTATCAATATAGAAACGGTTCCGGGCAAGGGTACCAATTTTGTAATTCATTTTAATGCGGATGCCCTCCAGGAATTGGAACCCGTATGATGCTAACCGGGGCTAATAAACTTTTATAGTTGTGAAACACCCTTTCTACAGCCACACAATTTCTTTTTCAACAGTGGCAAAGGCTTTAAACATGGCCATTACGCCGCAATACTTTTCTTCGGACAGGCTTACTGCTTTTTCCATTTTAGCACGATCCGTTTCTGCCAGTTTTATTTTATAGGTAATTTTTACCTGGTTGTAGGTTTTGGGATGTGTTTCGGTGAGAGTGGCATCGGTATCAATAGTTAAATCACTGAAGTTTACCTTCATCTTATTCAAAATAGATACTATATCAATACCTGTACAGCCGGCAAGAGAAGCGAGCATCAACCGTTTTGGACCAGGGCCGCTGTCTGATCCGCCATTGTCGGCAGTAGTGTCCATATGAACCTGGTGGTTGCCAATAGTGGCTGTGGAAGCCATTCCTGATCCGAAAAAAGTGCTTACTGAATGCGTATCCATGCTGTAAATTTGCAGGCAAAGTTCGGCAAATGCCTTTAAATGGTTGTTTTTTTGGAGATATCGGTAAAAAAAATAGCTTTTAAGCGTCTTATTCAATTATAAATGCCTACCTTTGCCGTCCAAAATTTTAGGATCATGGCAAGAGTATGTGAACTTACAGGCAAGAAACCCATCACTGGTAACAAGGTTTCTCACTCAAATATCAAGACAAAACGCAGGTTTTTACCAAATTTACAAACCAAGCGTTATTTTCTTGCAGAAGAAGACAAATGGATCACTTTGAAACTGTCTTCAGAAGCTATCAGAACCATCAATAAAAATGGTTTATACGCAACAGTTAAAGAAATGCGTGCTGCAGGTGCTAAGATCTAAGCCTCAGCCCAACCTAAGCTTCCCGAAGGGAAGAATAAGAAAAACTTTATAATACAATCACAATGGCAAAGAAAGGAAACAGGGTACAGGTAATTATGGAGTGTACGGAACACAAAACAAGTGGACAGCCGGGCACCAGCCGTTATATCACTACCAAAAACAAAAAAAATACGCCGGAGCGTATGGAGTTGAAAAAATTCAACCCGATTTTGAAAAAAGTAACTGTACACAAAGAAATTAAATAAATAACCAGTTTGATATTTTGAGAAAATGCCAGTTGGCTCTTTATCAGATTATCAGATTATCAAATTAATACCATGGCAAAAGCAGCTTCAAAGAACGCAAAGATTAAGGATGCCAAAGCGGCAGCAGATGCGAAAAACTGGACAAAAGTGATTCGTTCTACCCGCAGCCCAAAAACAGGCGCTTATACTTTTAAAGAGTCTATCGTTCACAAAGACAAAGTGAATGATTTCATGAAACAATAATTGTTTCCCCACATGATATTTTAAGCTGTTCTGATAATATTGGAACGGCTTTCTTTATTTATATCAATTCCCTTTAAAAAATATATCCATGGGTTTATTCGACAAATTATTCGGTAAAAAACAACAACAGGAAACCATTGATACCGGCCTTGAAAAAACAAGAGAAGGTTTTTTCAGTAAGATCAGCAAAGCCATTGCGGGCAAAAGCACCGTAGATGAAGAGGTGTTGGATGAACTGGAGAATGCACTTGTGGGGGCCGATGTGGGAATTGAAACCACGGTAAAAATCATCGATAATATTGAACAAAGAGTTGCCAGGGATAAATACCTGAACACTTCAGAACTCAATAAAATTTTAAAAGAAGAAGTAGAAGCATTGTTGGTGAATGCGCCGCAGGATACCAGTTATATTAATTATGAATTGCCTGCAACTCATAAACCACATGTGATTCTGGTGGTGGGGGTTAACGGTGTTGGCAAAACAACTACCATCGGCAAGCTAGCCCACAACTTTTCATTGAATGGTAAATCGGTGTTGCTGGGAGCTGCTGATACCTTCAGGGCTGCTGCTGTTGACCAGCTTACCATCTGGAGTGAAAGAACCAATGTGCCAATTGTAAAAAAAGAGATGGGCAGCGACCCTGCTTCTGTGGCCTATGATACCGTGCTGAGCGGCGTAGCCAGGAACAGCGATGTGATACTGATTGATACAGCAGGCAGGTTGCACAATAAACTCCACCTGATGGATGAGCTTACCAAAATTAAAAGAGTGATCCAGAAAGTGATTCCCGAAGCGCCGCATGAAGTGTTATTGGTACTGGACGGCAGTACGGGCCAGAATGCCTTGGAACAGGCAAAACATTTTACAGCAGCCACTGATGTTTCTGCATTGGCCATTACCAAGCTGGATGGTACCGCTAAAGGTGGCGTGGTGCTGGCCATTGCCAATCAATTTAAAATTCCCGTGAAGTTTATCGGGGTGGGTGAAAAAGCTACAGACCTTTTGGTGTTTGATAAACAACAATTCGTAAACGGCCTGTTTAAACTGGAAGGTTAACTGCTCAGTAACCGGGCCAGGTTTTTAGCTTCATCTATGTCAAGTGCCACTTCTTTAAGTTCTTCACGCATATTTCTTCCAAAGAATTGCATGTTAGACGGTTTGTGCGTGCGGGCAGAACTATGAAATTCTGTTGCGCCCGTTCTGTGTATTAAATCCAGGAGGTTCTCTGAACGCACGCCACTGCCCGGCATAATGATAATTCTATCAGCAGCCTGCTCCACTAAAAGTTTAATTACATCTGCCCCATCCATCGCATTGGGGAATCCTCCGGATGTAAGAATTCGTTCACAACCTATTTCAATAACGTCTTCCAAAGCTTGCTGAAGATCATTCGTTCTGTCGAACGCACGATGAAAAGTTACGCCCATCGGGTAAGCCAGGTCTACCAGCTCCTTGCAGCGGGTTTTATCTACCATACCATCTGCAGTTAATAATCCTATCACAACACCATCGCAGCCCAGTTGTTTGCAGAGATTTACATCATACTTCATGATTTCAAATTCGGCATCGTTGTA
>CBFGLL010000105.1:0-7503 GCA_965649585.1 uncultured Chitinophagaceae bacterium
ACCCATTGCATTTATCATTTCCGGAGTAGGGCCAATGAACTTAATGTTATGGTCGGTACAGATCTTGGCAAATTTTGCATTCTCGGCCAGGAACCCGTAGCCTGGGTGAACCGCATCTGCATTGGTGATTTCTGCGGCAGCCATAATATGCGCCATGTTCAGGTAACTGTCAACACTATTTGGCTTGCCGATACAAACTGCTTCGTCTGCAAACTTTACATGCAAACTGTCTTTATCCGCTGTAGAATACACCGCTACGGTTTTAATGCCCATTTCCCGGCAGGTGCGAATAACACGTAGGGCAATTTCACCCCTGTTGGCGATTAATATTTTTTTAAACATATAGTTAATTAGCTAATGTGCTAATGTGCTGATGTGCTAATGCCGTCAGCAATTTGCTTTTAGAAAATGAAAAAACTAAGGATATAGCTGATAGGATGTTTCCTTTTAGCCGATCCCAAAATTGAGTTTAGAATTTTTTGAATGTCCTGCAGTTTGGTTACAAGATGTTCACAATTCGGAAAGTCTTCTGAAAACTCACATAGTGTTAACCAATATTGTGTTTCATCAGCTTCCTTTGCAGCAATTTTTATTTTGTGGATGAAATCAGCTTTACTTTCTGAATTTTGCGCCTCCATTGCGTTTGCAGCAATTGAAGTTGCCGATCTCACTAGCTGTTTACTAAGTACATATTTTTTGGCAGCATCTAATATCTCACAATAGCGGATCGTCATTAATGAAAATTCAATTGATTGTTTTAAAATCGGATTTTTTTCGATTAATTCTTTCTGCATAATTTCAAATTAAATGAAACGAGAGATATTGCGCAACACCATTAGCACATTAGCAGATTAGCTAATTATCACATTGCCTAAGCTGGGTCCACTAAAAACAGCGGTTGGTCATATTCTACCGGGCTTGCATCTTCTACCAACACTTTTACGATCTTACCTTTTACTTCACTTTCAATTTCATTGAACAATTTCATGGCTTCAATAATGCATACTACTTTACCCGGACTTACCTCATCGCCCACATTGGCAAATACAGGTTTTCCCGGGCCGGCCTGGCGGTAAAAAGTACCGATCATGGGGCTCTTAATGGTAATGAGGTTGTCTGCCTTGGGAGCAGCTGCAGGGGCTGCCGAAGCAGGAGCCTGGGAAGCAGCGGGTGCCGTGTGAGCTGCGGGTGCCGGTGCCGGAGCCGCGGCCATATGGGCTCCTGAAGTGTATATTTTCTGGGACGGATCTTTCTTTTGTTTAATGGTGATCTTGGTACCATCTTCCTCGATGGTGATTTCACCAATACTGGTTTTGTTGATGAGCTTTACCAGCTCCTGGATTTGTTTAATGTCCATTTGATAATTTTAAATTATTTGGATATTTTTTAAAACGGGCTGCTAAGGTAGGTAAACCAACTCCATAAAAACAAGGGCCTATCCCCGAAAAATGAAAAAAACGGGGATTTTAAGCTTAAAATGGCCTAAAATGACCCAAAAATGCTCAAAAAATCGTGTTTTTACTACAAATAAAAAAAGCCCGGTATAGTTACCAGGCTTCTTAAAAACTATCTTTTACTTATTTCACCCTCTCCACATATTCACCGGTTTTGGTATTGATGCGGATCATTTCTCCTTCGTTTACAAATAACGGAACGTTTACAGTGGCACCTGTTTCTACAGTAGCAGGTTTCAAAGTTTTGGTGGCCGTATCACCCCTCATACCTGGTTCGCTATAGGTTACCAGCAGTACGATCTTGTCTGGAAGTTCCACCGCCATCGGCTGCTCGGTTTCACCATTAATAGATACCTGTACTTCCTGCCCGTCTTTTAAAAAATGAGGAGCGTCCACCATTGATTCAGGAACGGTAATTTGTTCAAAAGTTTCGTTGTCCATAAAGCTGTAACCCGTATCATCTTTATATAAATACTGGTAGGCCTTTTTTTCAACCCTTACCGGATAAATGGTTTCGCCACTGTTCCAGGTTATTTCAATAGTGCGGGAATTGTCCACACCTTTCATTTTAGCCCACACCTTAGCCGCCGCACGGGCTGTTTTATTTTGACCAAATTCGATCACAGAATACAGGGCGCCATCTATTTTAAGGATGAGTCCTGTACGCATATCTGCTGTAGTTGCCATATAAATTATTAAAATTTTAGAGCGGCAAAAATAGGGGAATATTCTGGATACTGAATACAGAGACTGGGTATCCCGATTTCACTTTGTTCATCGGGATCTTGTTTTTCTAGAGCTCCTGCGTCGCTTTGAAAAACTACGACCGGATACCAGGGCCCTACTTAACAAACCGCTGGTTCCACACCACTTTTTTATTAATGCTGATGCGTACATCATAAATCCCACTGCCGAGGTTGCTTACGGGTACCTGGATATACCGGGTAGAAGATGCAAAACGAAGGTTTTGGTACATCTGGCCGTTGACCCTTTGAATCATCACTGAAATAACCCCGGTGATTAACTGGTTGCCATTGTATTGGAGGTTTAAAACATCCCTTACCGGTACCGGGTACATCACCCAATTATTGCCTGGTTGGCCAATGATCACCATGATAGCAGGAGTAAACTCCACGGAATGATCGAGCAATTGAGCCTTGAGGCGATAGTAATTTCGGCCTGTAGCTACCTGGTTGTCGAAATAACTGATGAATTTATAGTATTCGGGATCTTCCATTTTAATGGAATACACATCCTGCCATTGAATGTTATTACTGCTACGTTGTAAAATATAGCGGGCAACTGCTGCATCGTTGTGCTGCCATTTTAATTTCACAAGTTTTTGCTGGTGTTCATAAACTGCCGTTAGTGCCGGGGAAATAATCTGGGCCATTGACTGGTGGGCGCCACAAGCCAGGCAGATGGCAAGGAGGAATTTCATGTAAGATGATTTGGATATTAAACTGCAAAACTGTGTTTTTGTTTATTAGCATTTAGTTAAATAACATATGCTGAAAAAACTACAGGGAATATTTAAAAATATTCAAAAGGGTTACGGGGCATTCATTGAATCCTCTACCTTTGCAGCGCAAAAAATCTTCATTTATAATAAATTAATTTTTCATGAAAGTAACTGTAGTAGGGGCGGGAGCAGTAGGTGCTACTTGCGCCGATAATATTGCCCGCAAACAATTATGCGATGAGTTGATATTAGTAGACATTAAAGAAGGTGTGGCTGAGGGAAAAGCAATGGACCTGATGCAAACAGCACAAATCGAGGGATTCGATACCAAGATCATTGGCAGTACAAATGATTACACTAAAACGGCGGGAAGTTCCGTAGCGGTGATCACTTCGGGCATTCCACGTAAGCCCGGCATGACCCGTGAAGAACTGATCGGCATCAACGCAGGTATTGTAAAAACAGTTACGCAAAATATTTTACAGCATTCTCCTGATTGTATCATCATCATCATCAGTAACCCGATGGATACAATGACCTACCTCGCATTAAAATCGAGCGGTCTTCCTAAAAACAGGATCATTGGTATGGGTGGCATTTTGGATAGTGCACGTTTCCGTTATTTCCTGAGCCAGGCAATGAACTGCTCTCCAAACGATCTTCAGGCAACTGTGGTTGGCGGACATGGCGATACTACCATGATCCCGTTAACAAGACTGGCCACATATTGCGGCACCCCGGCAGCCAATTACCTGGATGCAGAAACTTTGAAAAAAGTAGCGGCTGATACCATGGTAGGTGGTGCAACACTTACCGGTTTGCTGGGAACATCAGCCTGGTACGCCCCGGGCGCAGCTGGTGCAGCGCTGGTGGAAGCTATTGTGAGAGACGAAAAGAAAATGATGCCTTGCTGCGTATCACTGGAGGGTGAATATGGTCAAAATGATATTTGTATAGGCGTGCCGGTGATCATCGGCAGAAATGGCTGGGAAAAGATCGTTGATTATAAGTTGAACGAGGAAGAGCAGGCTGCCTTTAATAAAAGTGCAGAAGCTGTGAGGACTATGAACAATGTTTTAGCAACCTTGAACGTTTAATACACTCATCCCATTAAATTTTTTATGAAACAAATTGTTTTTTTTGCAGCCATCATTTCGGCGCTTGTTTTTTCAGCCTGCCAGCAGGATTATGATCCATTTGATGGAGCCCCTTCACCGGTTACAGGCGATTTCAGGGCAAAGATCGGCGGGGTTCAGTTTATTGCTGATTCCTCCGCGGCGGCAAGTAAAATGGCAGCTGTGATTGCTATTACGGGCGTAGATAATGCCGGTAAACGAATTTTGATGGTAGTGGCAGATTCGGGTGTACATAATTACACTTTCCATTCCCAGTCTGCTTCTAATGTAGCTACTTATTCAGAGTCGAATTCATCCAATCCAAACGCCTTCACCACCAACCAGTATCCTACACCAGGCGTATATGGCAATTTGAATATTACCAGCATCGACCCGGCCACCAAAAAGATGAGCGGCACATTTTCACTCAAAGTTTGGAGAATGATGGATAGTACGGAGAAAATAATCACTGAAGGTGTATTCAATAACCTGAGCTACGCCACTGATCCTCCAACACCGTCTGGTACGGATACCTTTCGGGTAAAAATAAACGGCAACCCGTTTACTTATAACCTGCTGACGGGCATTAAGACCTTTGGTATCATCGGCATTTCTGCGAGTAACCTGAGTGGTACATTGGCTACCCCAACGGTGGGAATATCCCTGCCGGACAATATTGTTCCGGGTTCTTATGCCTTTAATACTTTTACCTACACCGGGCAATACAATCCTAACGACAGCACTTTTATGGAAGCTGATTCAGGTACAGTTACTATCCTGGAACACAATGTGACTACGAAGAGAATAAGAGGGAATTTTCATTTTGAGGCAGATACGGTATTTACCGGGCTGCCCAACCCCAATATTTTTTTAACGGAGGGGTATTTTTCCGTCCGTTACCAATAATACCATACAGCCCGGATTTATCCGGGCTTTTTTTGGACATTTTTCTAAGACGGAGATATAAAAATGCGCTAACTTTAAAGACTCAGATTTACCAAAACCATCATGCGCCTATTTTTAATCTTTATACTCAGTATAAGTTTTATTTGTTTTGTTCCAAAAAATGTTACAGCCCAGTTTGTAATTACAGATATGACAACCGCCCAGGCCCTGGCACAGCGTTTAGTAGGAGAGGGTGTAACGATCAGCAACGTTTCATTTACCGGCAATAACCTGATGGCAGGCAACTTTTCTGCAAATGACAATGTGGGTATTGGTATTGATAGTGGCATTGTGTTGACGAATGGCCGGGCAAAAACGCTTGGATCTTCCAATGGTGTTAATGGAACTTCTGGGCTTACAGTTCAAAATGGGTGGGGCCTGGCGGGAGATGCTGACCTTGCTACAGCAATTAATTTTCCTGTGAATGAATTGTATGATGCTGCCATTTTAGAATTTGACTTTGTGCCGCTGGGAGATACGATTCGTTTTAAATATGTTTTCAGCTCAGAAGAATATACACCCGCTTTTGCCTGCCCTTCAGGATTCTCCAGTTATAACGATGCATTTGCATTTTTTATAAACGGACCCGGGTTTCCAGGTGCTACCAATATTGCACTGGTGCCAAACACCAACATCCCGGTTTCAATTTTTAATATCAATAATGTAACATCAACGAGTGGCACACCGCTGTGTCCAAACAATACTGCTTACTATGTTGATAATAACGGTAGTTTTTTTACGCATGACGGGCATACTACCGTTTTAACTGCTGTGGCTGCGGTTCAGCCTTGCCAGACTTATCATCTTAAACTGGTTATTTCGGATGTAGGCGACGATTCGTACGATAGTGGTGTTTTTTTAGAAGCAAAAAGTTTATCCTCCAACGCCACTTCGTTGGTAAATCTTACCCAAACAGATCCCGTTAGCGGAAACAGTTACCTGGTAGAAGGCTGTGCTACTGGGTCGCTGAATATAAAGCGTCAAACCCCCGGGCCCTATCCTTTGGTGATCAATTTAAGTTATGGTGGTACGGTTCAGAATGGAGTGGATGTACAAACCCTTCCTTCCAGCATAATCATTCCTGCCAACCAGGATTCTGTGTTGTTAAACATTTTTCCCATAATGGATCTTGTGCCTGAAGGAGTTGAAACATTGAAAATTTATACACTTGCCGGCTGTGCTTCTGGTTTGCCAACGGATAGTACAAGCATCCAGATAAGAGATTATGATATTTTGGGAATACAACCAGACACGAGTTTTTTATGCCGGAATACTCCCCTGCAATTACAGGCCAGCGGCGGTTATACCAGCTATGAATGGGAACCGAATGCGGCTTTGAGCAGTACAACATCGCAAAATCCTTTTGTGAACTTGTCTTCAGGCTCGGCGATGTTAATCTGCGTGGCACAGGTGGGAACATGCCTTGCAAAAGACTCTGCTTTTGTGCAGGTAAAAGAGCTGGAACTATTATCGAAACAGGATGTGAATTGCAGCGGAGCTTCTACAGGATCTTTCACCGTGGGCGCAGGTGCAGAATGGGCGGCGCCACTTGAGTTTTCCATTAATGGCGGCACAACCTTTCAATCGGACAGCAGTTTTAATAATTTACCAGTAGGCAATTATTATATAACAATAAGAGATGCATCAGGATGTATTGACAGCATACTTGTAAATATCCTCCAGGCATATCCCGATCTTTCTCAAACCTTCACTACCACGCCCGCCACATGTACCGGCACTCCCGATGGCAGCATTACAGTGAATGTTTCAGGCGGTAATCCTGCTTATTTATTTTCTATCAACGGTGGCCAGTTTGGAACCAATAATACTTTTAATGTTGCCCTGGGTACTTATACCGTTGTGGTGAAAGATGCAAATGGTTGCACAGTTTCAACAGGAGTTGTGGACATTCCCTTAAACAATAACCTTACGGTGGAAGCAGGGAATGACATCACTATTTGTGAAGGCAGTTCTACCACACTTAATGCCTCAGCCAGCCTTGCGGTCAATTATTCATGGTCGCCTGCAGGGGGATTGAGCAGTACAACAATAGCAAGTCCTACTGCTTCGCCGGTAGTTACCACTAAATATTATGTAACCGGAACTTTTGGGGTTTGTGCTAAAACAGATTCTGTTACAGTGAATGTAAATGCAGCGCCCGTTCCCAATGCCGGCGAAGATAAAAGCATTTGTTTTGGTGCAGATGTTGCCCTGCAGGCCAGCGGGGCAGTAGAATACAGGTGGACACCATCTACCTACCTGGCTAGTAACACAGGCGCACAACCCATGGTGGTAAAGCCATTGGATAATATTACTTATTACCTGGAAGTAACGGATGCCAATGGATGTGTATCATTAAAAAAAGACACCGTGAATGTAACCGTAACGCCTGCGGTTAAATTGTTTGCCGGTAATGATTCGGTGGTGGTTGCTATTAACCAGCCCGTACAACTGAACGTAACACAACTGGGTGCGCAAACTGTTACTCAATATACCTGGACACCTTCTTATGGATTAAACAATCCGA
>CBFGLL010000106.1:0-7502 GCA_965649585.1 uncultured Chitinophagaceae bacterium
TTTTTGTGGTAGTTCCTTCTGTTGGGCTGTTTGTATCATGTTGCATAATGGGATCGTTTAAATGTACACACACCAATCCCCATACTGTGCCAAACAGTTATTACGTGAATAAAAAAATAAAGTCGGCGTTTTTTAATGTTTGCCAGGTGCTGCTTACCGGGCATAAGTGGCTCGCCAGGCCAGGGGTATATTGTATCGAATATAAGCCGGGGCAAGACAGTCAACAGCGTAACAGCATCTGGCACAAGTTGGATGATAGGGCAATGCCCGCCGCAGCATGCTAAAACTGTCTATCATTTTCCGCATTTTCCCACAATTATCTCCTGAATTACAACAGGCTGCGATGTTTATAGCTTGGCATAAAAGTTTCATTACATATTCTACAATCAAAAAACAAAAAAAATGGCAACGACAAAAACAAAAAAAGGAAAAGTAGCGCCAAAATCAGACGCTGCTGATGACTTAAGATCATTGTTTGAAGAACAATTGAAAGATATGTACTGGGCAGAAAAAGCGCTCACAAAAGCATTGCCTAAAATGGCAAAAAATGCAAGTTCCGATGAGCTTATTGATGCACTCAACGAACACCTGGCGGTAACTAAAGAGCAGGTGACCAAACTGGAAGATGTATTTGCCAGTATCGGTAAAAAAGCCCAGGCAAAAAAATGTGACGCCATGGAAGGTCTGCTCAAAGAAGGAGAAGGCATTATGGAAGAAACTGAGCCAGGACCTGTAAGAGATGCCGGCATCATCGGTGCCTGCCAGAAAGTAGAGCATTACGAAATTGCCAGCTACGGCACCCTCGCTTCTTTTGCTACTTTGCTGGGAGAAGAAGATGCAGCAGCCACTTTAGAGGAAATACTTGGGGAAGAAAAAGACGCAGATCAAACTTTAACTGGTGTTGCTGAATCTACCATTAATGCAGAAGCATTACAGGGAGACGAAGAAGGCGAAGAAGAAGAGGAGGATGGAGATACTGCCGTGGCCAGCAAAACAAAAAAAGCTACCAGGCGAAAATAACAATCGTTGGCCGCTTCACCTTTATTGTAATGGGCGAAGCGGCCAACATTTTTTAAATGCTAACCTATAATTACACCATTATGACAACATCCACTTCAGAATTGGTAGAGGTTTTAAACGACCTTATTCAAATCAACTACGATCGTATTGAAGGCTATCGCAAAGCAGCAGAAGAAAGCAAAGAGTTTGATATCAGCCTGCATTCATTGTTTACACATATGGCCGACGAAAGCCGGAAAAATGTATCCGCTCTTAACCAGTTAGTGACATCGATGGGCGGCGAAGCCGAAAGAGGCTCCACCACAAGCGGAAAGATATACAGGGCATGGATGGATCTAAAAGCCACTTTCAGCGGCAATGATCGCCAGGCTTTTTTGGAGTCATGTGAGTATGGTGAAGACATGGCACAAAAGGCCTATGATAAAGCACTTGCTTCCGACGCCCCCATGGACACAGAGACCAGGCAATTGATAATGGATCAAAAGCTTACGCTTAAAAAAAGTCATGATGAAATAAAAGCATTGAGAGACGAGGGAAATTAAACAAGGACTGATAAACAGGCGGCTGTTTAACACCGTCCGCCTGCTTTATCAGCACAATGCCATGCCATCCACGGTTATACAATCGCACGATTACGTGCCGCAAAAAGAAATATTGTTAATCACATTTACAAGCGGCAGGCGTTATGAATATTTTGATGTAACGCAACAGGAATACGAAGCGTTTAAAGCTGCATTTTCAAAAGGCATCTTCTTTAATAAATACATTAAACCAAATCATCGGTTTAAAAGATTGAAGGATTAATTCAATCTCCTGTTCCAGACCGAACTGATGTGCAAGTTGTTTTCATTCAATCATATTACCAGATGCTGAACCTGCACCTACGAAATACCTCAGGGTTTAGCAATTGTTTTAAAGCCGTGCAACAGCATTGGTTCTTCGTATTCGTAAAAAGTCATGAAAACACCCGCCTTTTGTTCCTGGCCATTTTCATCCTTGTAGTAGATCATATACCTGTCTAGCATTGCCATACCCAATGGGGCGGATTTTAGTTTGTAGCCGCAACAGCTTCCTGCTCTCTCAAAACGAACAGGCTTACCATTAGCATCTCTCAATAACATCAGGTATTCACGTTGGTTCAAGGGGCTGCCTCCCACCTTAATGGGATCTTCCTTCGAAAATCCATAGGTTTTAGATGAAGATGATTTTGTAAGTTGAATAATATGTTTATCGAACTCAGCACTTTTTTTCTGGCAGATATCCATTTTATCCTGGATTTGTTTTAGCCCGAAAGCAGCCGCAATTGAATAAAAGTAACAGGCTGAATCCTTATTTCCCAGTAACTCAAAAACATAGCCCCTGTGATAAAATGCTTCGGCATAATTGGGTGATGCAGCTATCGCCAGTTTATAGTCTGTGTGGGCACCATCGAAATCAAGTAATTTTCTCCTCGAAATGCCGCGGTTCAAATAAGCTTTATGGTAGCCGGGTTGAAGCTCGATGGCTTTATTGAAATCTTCAATGGCTTCCTGGTGCAGCTCCATAAAAGTTTTAGTAATACCCCGGTTATACCAGGCAAAAGGATCAGCAGGATTTTCATCAACTGCTGCAGAAAAGAATACCAGCGCATCATCGAGGTTACCCGCATTAGCCCGGGCCACTCCTTTTTGATAATTACTACTGTCTTGCTGCGCAATGGAAGCTCTGGAGAGTATTAAACCCATCAACAGCACAAAAACAATTCTCATATTGGTAATTGATTTAAAATGGATCAACGAATTTTTAAAACTTCGGCGTCAAACCCATATTGTAAAATATAAAGGAGTATTCATCCGCCGTTGTTTCCAATGCTTTTTTAAGGTTGCTGGCGCCATGGCCGCTGTTTACATCCACTCTTATGAGCAAAGGATTTTTTGAATCCATATTATGTTCCTGCAAAGTGGCTATGTATTTAAAAGAGTGTGCAGGCACTACCCTGTCATCATGATCGGCCGTAGTAACCAGTGTTGCAGGAAAATTCCTGTTGTTTTTAATATTATGCATGGGCGAATAACCGTACAGGTACTTAAATTCTTCGGCTGATTTTTCTGCGCTGCCATAATCGGCTATCCAGTTGAAGCCAATAGTGAATTTGTGAAAGCGCAGCATATCCATTACACCCACGGCAGGCAGCGCCACTTTAAACAATTCCGGGCGCTGATTGGCCACCGCACCCACGAGCAAACCACCATTAGATCCGCCGGAAATGGCGAGATGATCTTTATCGGCATATTTATTTTCTGCCAGCCATTCTGCCGCTGCAATAAAATCGTCAAATACATTTTGTTTGTTGAGTACCATGCCCGCTTCATGCCATTTTTCGCCATATTCACTACCTCCCCTCAGGTTGGCAGAAACATATACCCCACCCTGGTTTAGCCAGGAAATCCGGCTGGCACTGAATGATGGATTGAGGCTCACATTAAAGCCACCGTAACCATATAGTATCGTTGGATTTTTTCCATTTTTCTTTAACCCTTTTTTGTACATGATAAACATGGGCACTTTAGTACCATCCTTACTGGTAAAAAATACCTGCTCCGTTACATAATCTTCGGGCGTAAACTTCACTTCGGGCCTGCGGAATACCTCCGACCTGCCGGTGGCTATGTCGTACTTATAAATGGTGGGCGGATAAGTGAAGGAACTGAAAGTATAGAACACAAATTTATCTTCTCTTTTGCCAGCAAAGCCCCCGGCTGAACCTAATGCAGGGAGTGATATCTCTTTTTCCAGCTTCCCGTCCAGGCTGTATTGATACACTTTTGTGCTTACATCCTTTATATAGCTCACAAATAATTTTCCGCCGCCGGTACTGGTGCCTTGTATGTTTTCAGGCTTTTCTGCAATGATCGTTTTCCAGTTTGCGGCTGCCGGGTTTGCAGGATCTACCAATACGATCTTTTGGTTTTTAGCACCATCATTGGTGCTCATTAAAAACTTGCCATCCACCACGTCAACAATACCATAGTTAAAATCCCTGGCTTCGGCAATAATGGGTTTAAATTTTTTATCAGCACTTTCATTATCGTAATACCACAAAGCATTGCCCTTGTACTTGCTCCTGTCGCTTACATACATAAATACAAAACGTTCGTCCTGGTCGGTTGATACAGTATGGAAACGCAAGGGATTTGCCGCATCTTCAAAAACAAGTTTGTCTTCTGTTTGTGGGGTGCCAACTTTGTGATAATACACCTGGTGGTTTTCGTTTTTGCCCGACAACTCTTTTCCAACACCACTCGATGGATAACGGCTATAAAAAAAGCCATCACCCAGCCAACTGGCACCACTCACTTTTACCCAGGCAATAGAATCGGGCAGGTATTGAAGGCTGTTCATATCCATTACAAAATATGTGCGCCAGTCGCTTCCACCTGCCGACTTTCCTACAACGGCATAGCGGCCATCTTTTGATAAACTGAATGTGGCCAGGGATGTAGTTCCCTCCGCAGAAAATTTATTTGGATCCAATACCAGTTCGGGTTCTCCATTGAGCCCCTTCTGCCTGTACAATACCGATTGATTCTGGAGGCCATTGTTTTTATAGAAATAAAAATATTCATGGTTGCGGAATGGTGAGCCGTAACGGGGATAATTCACCAGCGATTCCAAATCATTATACCACTGCTTGCGGTAAGGGATTTTATCGAGGTAGCCGAAGGTCACTTTGTTTTGTGCAGTAACCCAGTCCTTTGTTTCCTCGCTTTTGTCATCTTCCAGCCAGCGGTAAGGGTCTGCCACCGTGGTGCCGAAATAAGTATCTGTTTGGTTTATTTTTTTTGTTGCAGGATAATTCCATTGGGCCTGCGCATCAACGATATTCATAAATACCAGTGCGGCCAGTAAAGCCTTTTTATTCATAACATGTTAATTTAAAATGAAGGTAATGATTTAAACAAATGGTTAAGTTGCAGGAGGGAACCGGATAAAAGTGTATTTTTGACACACTGCGTCCATATGTAAATTTTTTATTATTAGAAACAAGGGTTTAATGAAACAAAAAGTAACTAAGATTGGCGTAATGACGAGTGGCGGCGACAGCCCCGGTATGAATGCCGCCATCAGGGCGGTGGTGAGAACAGCAATTTACAATGGATTGGAAGTGTATGGCATCCTGCGGGGATTCAGTGGAATGGTGGAAGACGATATTGTAAAAATGGAAAGCCGTAGCGTGGCCAACATCATTCAACGGGGTGGCACCATTTTAAAAACCGCCAGGTGTAAAGAATTTTTTGACTATGAAGGCCGCCAAAAGGCCTATGACAATTTAAAAAAGAGAGGTATCAACGGGCTCGTGATCATTGGTGGCGATGGCAGCTTCAGGGGTGCCCAAACCTTCAGCAACGAATTTGATATTCCCTGCGTGGGATTGCCCGGTACCATCGATAAGGATATTGCCGGCACAGATTTTACAATCGGCTTCGATACAGCGGTTAATACTGCCGTAGAAGCTATTGATAAAATAAGGGATACCGCAGATGCCCACGACCGCTTATTTGTAATTGAAGTAATGGGCCGGGATGCGGGTTATATAGCACTGCACAGCGGTATTGCCACCGGCGCAGAAAACATCCTGATACCGGAGAAGAAAACAGATATCGAAACAATTGTTACAGCCCTTGCAGAAAAAGAAAAAAGAAAAAAACTGGTGAACCTCATCGTAGTGGCAGAAGGTGAAGAATTTGGAGGTGCGCAGGAAGTTGCCAACATCATCAAACGAAAACTGCCAAAGCAGGAAGTGAGGGTTTGTATCCTCGGGCATATTCAGAGGGGTGGCTCCCCTACCTGTATTGACCGGCTTATCGCCAGCCGGATGGGTTACCACGCCGTGGAAAGCCTGATGGAGGGCCGCCACAATGTGTTTGTTGGTATCGTAAATAATCGCATGCATTATACTCCGCTCAACGAAGCCGTTAAGAAGAAACAACGCATCAGCGATGAATGGATGAAGATCGTGAAGATCCTCTCCAGTTAATTTTCAATCATAAAAAATCCTTCCCGGATAAAACCAAATTTCCCGGCATGACAAAAGATATTTCAAAGTACCTGCACCAACACATGGATAAGGATGCGGGCATTGCTCATTCGCAAAAGCGTACCAAAATAGTAGCCACGGTAGGGCCCGCATGCGATAGTTTCGAAAAATTACTGGCGCTTGTAAAAGCGGGTGTAAATGTTTTCAGGCTTAACTTTTCCCATGGCACCCATGAGGACAAAAAAGATGTTATTGAAAAAATCAGGAAGATCATAAAAACAGAGCCGTTTAATATCTCCATTCTTGGTGATCTGCAGGGACCAAAACTTCGTGTGGGTGAACTGGAAGATGGTAAAGTGGTTTTAAAAGACGGGGCAGAAATAATTTTCACCACGCAAAAAATGGTGGGAACCGCAGAAAAAGTGTACGTGAGCTATCCCAACCTCACCACCGATGTAAAACCTGGTGAACGTATTTTTTTGGATGACGGAAAAATGGAGTTGCGGGTAGAAGAAATTCTCAGCGATATAGAGGTAAAAATGAGCGTAACCCTCGGCGGAATATTGCTGCCAAAAAAAGGTGTAAACCTACCCGACTCCGAGCTCACGATGCCCAGTTTAACGGAAAAAGACAAGGCCGACCTCGACTTTGTAATTGAGCAAAAACTCGATTGGGTGGCGCTTTCCTTTGTTCGCAAAGTAGATGACATCCGTGATCTGAAAAGTCGTATCAAAACCGCAGGCAGCAAAGTAAAAACCATCGCTAAAATTGAAATGCCGGAGGCATTGAAAAACCTGCGGGATATTATTGTTGAAAGCGATGGTGTGATGATTGCCCGCGGCGACCTTGGTGTAGAAGTACCCATTGAGCAGGTGCCTATCATTCAAAAAGACATCATTCGCAAATGCATGCACCGTGCAAAACCGGTGATTGTAGCTACACAGATGATGGAAAGCATGCTCGACCGCACCAAGCCCAACAGGAGTGAAGTGACGGATGTTGCCAACGCCGTAATGGAAGGTGCGGATGCCGTGATGCTGAGTGGAGAAACTGCAACGGGGCAATACCCGGTGCTGGTAGTGGAAACCATGAGCAAAATAATTACCCAGGTAGAATCCACCGTTTACGAGTATGACAGGGACGACATTTTAAGACCGCAGCCACACTCCCCTTCTTTTTTGAGTGACGCTACTTGTTACAGTGCGGCCAAACTCGCTAAAGACTCCCATGCTCATGCTCTTGTGGGAATGACACAAAGTGGCTACACGGCTTTTATGCTGAGCAGTTACCGGCCAAAAACGCCGCTGTATATTTTCAGTAAAGAAAGAAGCCTTATTAACCAGTTAAGCCTCAGCTGGGGCGTGAGAGCATTTTTTTATGCAGAAGAAGAAAGCCTCGATGATATCATCTTTGACCAGTTGAATATTTTAAAAGAACGTGGATTTATCAAAACCGGCGATGTGGT
>CBFGLL010000107.1:0-7500 GCA_965649585.1 uncultured Chitinophagaceae bacterium
GGATGGACTATTTTCCATGATGATGTTTTTAATTTTTTTGGGCCAGGTATTTTTGTGATATGGTTTGCTGGTACAGTTCCATTCCATATTTCGACATGGATCCCGGTGATTTAAACTGGCTTAGAAATTTGATATCGGGTGCATTTTTGAATTCACGGATATGCTCATAGTAACCATTGGCGTGCAGGATATAGGTTTGTTTATAGCCATCTTTCAATGACAGCTTTGGCTTGTAAGTGATGGTAGTTACATCGCCAATGGCAGGTTGCTCCAGGAATATTTTATCCTGAGCAGCCAATTGCTCGGTTACTCCTTTGCCCCTATGATCTATAGCTTTTGCAGGGGACAACTTTTGAACCTCCAATTGCTGGGGCAGTTTCATGGCAAGTTTTACCTCATCAATTTCCCAGAAATAAAAACCGCAGCTGAGTTTTATTTCCACTTCTTCGCTTCCTGCTTTGGGCAATGGAATGGGAACCAGCATTTGCCTGCTGGCCAAGGGGCCAATAGTGGGTAGCATTGTTACGGGAGCCCATGACTTGCCCGTTTTAACGGAAACCTGCAGGGGTAATTTTTGCTCAGCTATCCATTGCTGAAGTAAAGCAGCCGATTTTGTTTTTTGTTCCTGCACATAAGAAGTGTAGTAAGTACCCAGGCCTTGTGCTATTTTTCCATACAGCATATCCAGGAAGTAGGAGTTTTTTGCAGTCAACAACAGGAGGGCAGTGGTATCATTCGAAGTACGTTTAAAACGGAGCACCAGGTCATTTACGCCATCAATGCGGCTGCTATCATCCATCAGCGTTAGTTTATCATCGTTAGCATTGCTGACGGATTCCAGCACATCTTTTTTTTCATTCAACTTTGCGTACACTGGTTTTTCGGATAGAGCCACTTCATGTAGTGCTCCATGTTCATCAGCAAAAACCTGTGTATTGTGCCGGTGGGTGATTACCCACAGGTGTGCCATGTCGGTGTATTGGCGTTCTTTTAACTCATTGGAGATTTTTACCTGCAGGCTTCCATCGGGTAGGGGGCGCATTTTTAAGGGCAGGTAATCGTTCCTTGCCAGTTGCGGGTAAATGGCGCCGCCATAAATTTCACCCTGCAGCGAAAACCCTTCACCATCGTAGGCACTTACAAAGGGGCATGAACTTTTAGTGGCAAGCGCAATGATGCCCACGAGTAAAAGTGTACCTCCCACAATGACTGCTCCTGTGCCTATTGATGCATTTGCTGTTCGACGTTGATCATGTTCTATTATTTCTATTTTCTTTACTTTGGAAAGTGCAAGAGAGTTGGTATTGTATGTAATGGTACTATCGAAATCAATAAACAGGTGCACCTGGTTGAGGGGAGTATTTTTGCTCACCGGGCTGGTTCGGGTTCTATCTTTATTGCCCAGGTGGTAAGTGAGATCTTTGGGGATCGTATCCAGTTTTGCCTGCAATGTTTGATTATCCTGCGACAAAGAAATGCCGCTTAAAGCATAGGCATCGGCGCCATTGCGCAAAATAAAATACCTGTTGGCATTTCTTAAAGAGTCGATTTCAGTGGATTTTTCCTGGACGTTGTGGTAAGCCCGTGGCGTAACCTTGTAATACTGGTTACATGCGAATATAAAAAGTGCTGATGTGTATAGCAGCACCATCAATACCCAAACCTGGTACTTTTTCATTTTACAAAATTGAAGGTGAACAAATACAGAGTATTCCTCTCCGTTAGCAGCATTTCTACCAGGAAGATCAATGAGTGTGAGTTGATAGCTTACACGCAGCAATGCGAACCATGGTGGATCATGCGTCAATAGAAAATCAAAAAGAATGGGAACTTGTTACCCCCCGGCGAAAGCATGGGCTAAAGGCCAGGGAAGTCTACACTTCGTCGGCCAGCAATACTTGCCAGGCATCGTGCACATTGCCGTCATCGAGCAGGCGGGCGGCATAGTAGTGAAGCTCGCTATCCATCTCCTCGGGATTGATGGAGTAGTATTGGATGATATTTTTTAAACGATCATCGTTAAAAGAGGGTTCTACAACGGGCATTTCGTGCACATTGGCTAACTGGCCAAGATGGTTGCCGGTGAGTATTTTGCTGTTGCGTATCCCCCGTGGCAAAGCATCGATACCGATACCCAATTGCGTGTTGGGTTTAGCCACTTTGAATAAATTGCTGGTATCCACTTTGCAATACCAGTCACCGCCAAGGCGAGCTATATGCTGAATTTTTGTTTGGTCAATTTTATTGTTGTCATCGAGAATGCTGTCATCAATATGCATACAAAGCACTTCGCAGATCACTAAATTACCGGCGCCGCCCTGGGTGCCCAGCGGTTTTATCTCAAGCACTTTGCATTCCAGTTTTATCTTGCTTTCCTTTACCATGGGAGTAGAAACAATACTTGCTTTCTCCTCGGTAAATCCCGCTTTTACAAATTCGCTGGTACCTTTTGGATATTCGCAACTGGCTAAGGACACCTGCTGCACCATATCGTAATCCGCAATATTGATCACCACTTCCTTTACCTCCTCCACGTTTTGCAAACTGTGTTTGGTGGTATTATCTCTCACCCTTCTTGCCGGAGAAAAAATAATGATGGGAGGGTTGCTGCTGAAAAGATTGAAAAAACTAAAAGGCGATAAGTTCACGTTTCCTGATGCATCTATAGTAGAAGCAAATGCAATTGGCCTCGGCGCAATGGCATGCTGCAGGTAGTTCTGAACATCAACCGGGGTTAATTTTTTTAAATCTAAATACATGTTTAAACTTACTTACTTAAGTGCATACTTCTTTCTTTATACAGCTGCCTGAAGTATGGGTCTCTTAAATCTTTGATAAAGCGGATGGCTTCACCGGTACTCTTCATTTCGGGGCCTAACTCTTTATTCACGCCAGGAAATTTATTGAAAGAGAAAACCGGTTCTTTTATAGCGAATCCTTCCAGTTGTTTGTTGAATGTAAAGTCCGTGAGTTTGGCTGCGCCGAGCATTACTTTAGTAGCGATATTCAAATAAGGGATTTGATATGCTTTTGCAATAAATGGCGTAGTGCGGCTTGCTCTCGGGTTGGCTTCGATCACAAATACATTTCCATCTTTAATAGCAAACTGTATGTTGATGAGTCCTTTAATATTGAGCGCTCTTGCTATTTTTTCTGCATATTCTTCCATGGTATGCACTACCAATGGTGTGAGGTTAAACTGTGGCAGTACTGCATTACTATCACCGCTGTGAATACCGGCAGGTTCAATATGCTCCATCACACCCATGATGTGAAAATTTTCTCCATCAAAAATGGCATCTACTTCTGCTTCCTGGCAGCGATCGAGAAAATGATCGATCAGGATTTTGTTGCCCGGCAGGTGTTTCAGCAAACTCAACACACCTTTTTCCAGTTCTTCATCATTTAATACGATCCGCATTCTTTGCCCGCCAAGTACATAACTCGGGCGCACCAACACCGGGTAGCCAACTTCCTGCGCTACTTCAATGGCTTCGTCTGTATTATAAGCGGTTCCATATTTTGGGTAAGGGATGCCCAATTCTTTCAGCATGTCGCTGAATCGCCCACGATCTTCGGCGATATCCATATTATCAAAAGAGGTTCCGATAATTTTTATGCCTCTTTCATGAAGTATTTTAGCCAGTTTTAAAGCGGTTTGTCCGCCCAACTGTACGATAACCCCTTCTGGTTTTTCATGTTCAATGATTTCCCAGATATGTTCCAGGAACACGGGTTCGAAATACAACTTATCTGCGATATCAAAATCTGTGGAAACGGTTTCAGGATTACAATTCACCATAATGGCTTCGTAGCCGCTTTCTTTGATGGCCAATAATCCATGTACGCAACAATAGTCAAATTCAATACCCTGGCCTATCCTGTTGGGGCCGCTGCCCAGTACAATTATTTTCTTTTTATCAGAAACGATGGATTCATTACTGAGTAAGCGTTTTTCATCATCCTTGGTTTCGAATGTGCTGTAGAAATAAGGGGTTTTTGCTTCAAATTCTGCGCTGCAGGTATCCACCATTTTAAACACCCGGGTTAGACCCATTTTTTTGCGGCGCTCATAAATCTTGTTCGCATCTTCTTCCTGCATAATCCGGATGATCTGCTCATCGCTAAAGCCTAATAATTTGGCTTCTTTTAAAAGCTCATCAGGCAGGCTGTTAAGATCATGCTGTGCAATTGCTTTTTCACAATCGCATATTTTTTGGATCTGGTAAATAAACCAACGGTCAATTAAAGTGCTTTCGCAAATTCGTTTTACGCTTGCCCCGGCCATCAAGGCATCCTTGATTCTGAAGATCCTGTCCCACTTGGGTGTTTTAATATATTCAATCAGTTCATCTGCATGCATCAGGCTTTTACCATAATAACCCAAACCTACAGCCTCATTTTCCAGGCTCTGACATGCTTTTTGCACTGCTTCGGCAAAGCTTCTGCCGATACCCATCACTTCGCCTACGCTTTTCATTTGCAAGCCAAGGGTATCATTTGCGCCCTTGAACTTATCGAAATTCCAGCGTGGAATTTTTACGATTACGTAATCGAGTGCCGGTTCAAAGTATGCGGAAGTTGATTGGGTGATCTGGTTCTTTAATTCGTCTAAGGTGTAACCAATGGCGAGTTTAGCAGCAACTTTTGCAATAGGGTAACCTGTAGCTTTGCTGGCAAGGGCAGAAGAGCGGCTCACCCTTGGATTGATCTCGATTGCAATGATCTCTTCCGTTTTTGGGTTGAGGGCAAACTGCACATTACAACCGCCTGCAAAGTTGCCAAGGTCACGCATCATAGCAATTGCGGTATTCCGCATCAGCTGAAACGCAGTATCACTCAGCGTCATTGCCGGGGCTACGGTAATACTATCCCCGGTATGCACACCCATGGGGTCAAAGTTTTCTACAGTGCAGATGATGGCTACATTGTCGGCTGCATCTCTAAGCAGCTCTAATTCAAATTCTTTCCAGCCCAAAACCGCCTGCTCAACCAGCACTTCGTGTATGGGTGATGCGGTAAGGCCTGCATTAAGTGCATCGTCCAGGTCATCTTTTGAATGCACAAAGCCGCCACCGGTACCGCCCAGCGTAAAGGAAGGACGAATTACCAGGGGAAAGCCGATTTGTTGTGCAAATTCTTTTCCTTCTAAAAAAGAGTTGGCCGTTTTTGCAGGGGCAACAGGTACACCCATTTCAATCATCCACTGGCGAAATTTTTCCCTGTCTTCTGCTTTGTCAATGGCTTTTATATCAACCCCAATCAGTTTCACATTATGTTTTTCCCAGATGCCTAATTCATCGGCTTCTTTACAAAGGTTCAGCGCTGTTTGCCCGCCCATGGTAGGCAGCACAGCATCCACCTGGTTTTCTTCCAGTATCTGTTCAATACTTTCTACAGTAAGGGGCAAAAGATAAACCCTGTCAGCCATCATGGGGTCGGTCATAATGGTGGCAGGGTTGCTATTGATTAAAATTACTTTAATCCCTTCTTCCCTAAGACTGCGGGCGGCTTGTGTGCCGCTGTAATCAAATTCGCAGGCCTGGCCGATAATGATGGGGCCACTACCTATTATTAACACTGACTTGATGGAATCGTTTTTAGGCATGTATCTGTATGCCGTTTTTGGGCGGCGGGCAAAGTTAGTTTTAAAAAAAATGCGTGACAAATTTTGCCACGCATATATCTCTTTATAAAAGATTTATTTAGTTAAAATTTACATTTACTTCATAATCTACCTCTTCGTTAAATAATATCTCTACCATCTCTCCATTAGAAAAATTGAAACGGGCTCGGAAAGGAAAAATTAATTGCGTAATACGTGCCACACCGGAATTACCCATCGACTGCACATTTTTGTTGAGATATTGGCCGCCCAGCACCATAATCTCCGTTACCACGGGGGCTGCGCCCAATTGTGAAGTGCTGGTAAGGTTGATGCTGCCAGTTCCTTTTGCTCTTTTCACCAGTTGAATTTCCACTTTGCCAACCCTTGAAGTCCTGTCCCGAACCTCATAAGGTTCCTCGTAGATGCCAACGTATTTGTTTTTTTTCCAATAGCCGGTTACCAGGGAATCTCTGCCCGATTTTGTAGCATAATACATTTCTCCTTTGCCTTCTAATTGCCCTTTCCTGAAATTGCCTACATAACGATCTTTATTTGCCCAGGTATATTCGCCTGCTCCATCTGGAAAACCGTTTTTAAAATTCCCGGAATACCTGTCAACACCTTCTGCCTTGCCTTCTCCGCTAGCCTTGCCGTCTTTACAACCGCCTGCATATTTGCCTTCCAAAGCTTTCATCGATACCTTGCAGGCATCCTGGGCATGTATATTGTTAAGAATAAGAAAAGAAATTGCTGCAGATAAAATCAATTGTTTCATGAGTAGTTGGTTTGTGGTAAATTTCAAATTAATAAGAATAAAATCAAAAATAGACAAAAAGGAATAGGGAGAAGTTGCATGAAGAAAAAATTACTATTGTTCAGTATTTCAACATTGTTATTACAAGTGGGGCGTGCCCAGTTTTTTAATGAACCCGTGTACGACCAGCAATATTATGGCTGGCCTGTTGGCGCCATCAAAGCTATTGTTGCCAATTTTGGTGAGCTGCGATCCAACCATTATCATATGGGACTCGATTGCCGCACAGAACAAGTAGAGAATAAACCGGTGTTGGCGGCCGCCGATGGATATATTGCAAAAGTAAAAATAGAACCATGGGGTTTTGGGCGTGCCTTGTACGTAAATCATCCCAACGGCCATACGAGCCTGTATGCGCACCTCAATGATTTTTATCCAGCATTGGAAGCCTATGTTACAGAGCAGCAATACCGCATGAGAAGCTGGGCAGTTTTTTTGGATATACCCGCCAATTTATTTCCGGTAAAAAAAGGAGACCTCATTGCCTACAGCGGCAACACTGGTGGATCTCAGGGGCCGCATGTGCATTTTGAGATCAGGAATACCCAATCGGATAAGGTATTGAACCCACTAAGTATGGGCCTGCCCATTAATGACCGCACGCCGCCCGATATTCTTCGCCTGGCCGTGTACGACAGGTGCGTGAGCACTTACGAACAAACACCAAAAATATATTCGTTGCGAAAAGTAAATGGTGTATATGTACCTGCTGCCGGCGAAATAAAAGTGAATACAGAAAGGGTGAGTTTTGCTATTACTGCTTATGACCGGTACACCGGTTCTACCAACCAGAATGGAATTTATAAAGCGATTTTATTTGAAAACGACAGCCCTGTATCAGGGTTTAGGATGGATAGTATTAGTTATGATGAAACCCGTTACCTCAATGCGCATATTGACTACCGATACAAGGCAGCTGGTGGGCCATACCTGCAGCATTTAAGCAGGCTTCCCGGCAACTGGGGCGGTATTTACAAATCAAATGGCAGCGATGGGGTGATTGATTTGGAAAACGAGCCATCGAAACAACTGAAAATTGAAGTGTCAGATCCCGCAGGAAATGTTTCAACTTTACGTT
>CBFGLL010000108.1:0-7493 GCA_965649585.1 uncultured Chitinophagaceae bacterium
TAAAAAAGAAATAAGGGTTCTCTCAAAGATTTTATAACACAGGGCCGCTTCATGCGGCGCCTGTGCTGTTAGCCTAATTTTTTGATCAATACCTTGCAGCAATTGAAAAAACAAATCTTTCCGGGGTGGAAATAACACCGCCATCTTGCCTGCGTTTCTTCAATGCATCAGAAGTCCAGTAGGCACGTGCTTTAGCGGTATCCATAATGGCAACTACTAAAAACACTTTACGATTATCATCAACATCGTGGCCATAGTTTCTTACAGAAATGCCATTGTCTGTTCTTTCCTGTGCGCCCTGTTCAAAGGAGGTTTTCCAGGCGTTCCAGTCTTTTACCGTAAAGGTTGTGAGTGCCCTGGGTACATTTCCAATAATTGCAGTATCCTGGAAGAGAATGTTGGCGAACTGAATTTCGGGCTTGCCAATGACCCCTCCTTCCTTCATGGCGGTTTTAAGATCGTTGGAAGAAGACATTGCCTTTGCCTTTGCAAGATCATCCACTTTCAATGCCACCAGGAGCATATTGCTATCTTCCAGGGAACGCCCGATCACATAATTACGCACACCATTTGCAAGTTTCATGGAGTCATGTTGTTCAAATGATGTTTTCCATTTTGCAAAATTCGACACTTTATGTTTTGCAATCAGCATGAGCTCCGGGGTAGTAATAATGGTTGAAGCAGGTGGGCCGGGGATTTCGGTCGCTACCGTATCGGTGCTAACGGTACTGTCCGTTTTTTCTTTGTTCCCGGCGCACCCAAAAAAAAGTATGATCATTCCGGTGCAGGCATAAAAGCCTTTAGAAAATTTCATTGTTGTGGAATTTCATTGTTTAAATAAAGCTGCGGCCACAGGTAGAAATTTTCCCAGGTACCTGGATTTTTAATAAGCCTTACAAAGTATAATTAATCATTGAAAAATGCAAGTAATTTACTATGAGAAACATTGCAGCAACCCGATGCCATTTATTTTAAAAACCGTCTTGTATTCCCGACTTTACTACGAATCTTCTAAAATGAATTGTATTGGTTGTGTCTGCTAATTTGCTTTCACGATCTTTTTTTAATTCTTCTGGCTTGTATTGTGTTACATAACATGGCATTATTTCCAGCGCTTTAGTTTCAATTTCCTGGCTGTAGTCAATCTTCACGTTGGCGTATTGCATATCCATATGGGCAAGATCAAAAACTTCAGCCTGCTCCTTTGTCCAGGCAACATAATACAGCGGGTGTTTATCCACCCAACCTTCCTGCAACAACAATTGTGTGATGCCTGTTCCGGCAACAATATGTTCAGCATGGCGGGTATCACCATCTGGCCCAAAAGTGATAATAAAAGAGGGATCTATTATGGGCAGCAATTTTTTAAGTGTATCGATATACCTTTTATGTTCTTTAAAATATTTTCCCACACCTATTTTTGTGTCGAGCCGCTCTATGCCAAGAAAGATAGGGGGTGCTATGCCCATGATCCTGCAGGCACACCTGGTTTCTTCTTTTCGAAGGCTGCCCAGTGAATCGCCCGCCGGTATGTTCGTTACCCTTGTGCCATCCTTACCATCGGTGGCAATAACGAGTTGTACATGGTATCCAAGGCGGGCATATTTTATCAGCACTTCTGCAATGGCAGATTCGTCATCAGGATGGGGAAAGATAGCCAGCAAGGTTTTTTTCTTTTCCACTTTTACTGCTTCAATGGCAGGACCCGTTTCCCTGAGAATACGGATTAAAGTAACTTTACCAGTACTGTTTTTTACAAACTGTGTTTTATAATCACTTCCTTTTCTAAAAAATATGTCGGTCGCCTCAGGAAATAACTGGTGCCTGGCCTGCCTTGCGCCTTCGGCAAATAATTTTCCATTTTCGAGCTGTACAACAATCGTGTCAGCTTCAGTAAGTTTATAGTGACCGGTGTACTGCTGCAATATTTTTTCATCGAGTTTAATTTCTGTCGGCTCTTTTTCTTCAATATTGAATAAAATATGCCTAATGGATTTTATTTTGCTCATTGCATTGCCCGCATTGGCAAGGATGATAACGGTTTTATTGCTGTTGGGAAATCTTTCGATCCAGGTGATATAACCGGGCCAGCCACCAGAATGAAAATGGCTCCTGCCAAAATCTTTATTGTCTCTTAAAAACCATCCGAATCCATATTCTGTATTTGCCCCGTTATTTAATTTGCCAGGGGAAAAGGCCTCTTCCATCATTTTTTTTGAAACTAATTTTTCTGTGTACAGCGCCTGGTCCCACTTCAATAAATCGGGGGTAGTGGAGTTGGTGATACCATCGCCATAAATGCCGTCCATAGAGTACACCAATGATTTCACCTCCGCCGAACTATCGGCCATGATATAACCACGGCTATCATCTTTTACATACCCATAAGCATAATTAGGGATGATACGCTGTTCCAGTCTCTTTTGATATACCAAACTGCGATTCATGCCGAGTGGTTTGTAAATATTGTCGGCCATAAACCGGCCGAAAGACTGGCCAGAAACTTTTTCAATGATGCTTCCTAATAAGGCATAACCCGTGTTGCTGTAATCCCACTTTTCTCCTGGTGCAAACAACATTGCTGGTTTTTTGTCTGCCAGCAGTTGGATCATTTCCTTATTACGCATAATTTTTGAGCTGTCCCAGTATTGCGCAGCAAGGTCGAGGTAATCGGGTAGGCCGGAGGTATGGTTGAGTAAATGCTTTATGGTGATATTATAATAGGGTAGTTCGGGGAAAAATTTACGGAGGCTGTCATCATAGCTCAGCTTGCCTTGTTTTTTTAAGATCATGATGGCCATTGCCGTGAACTGTTTACCCACAGAAGCAAGTTCGAATACAGATTCACTGTTTAGTGCTTCTCCTTTTTCACGAAAAGCAAGACCGTAACTCTTTTGAAAAATGGGTTTCCCATTTTCCGCAATCAGCACATTGCCGGAAAATTTGTCTTCCTGGTGTAGCTTAGAAAAAAGGCTGTCGAATTTTGCAGCCCGGTCCTGGGCATACACGCCCGAACAGGTAAAACCCAGTAAAAGAAAAAGAAAAGTTTTTTTCATTGCCGTTTATATTTTCGGGTTGATCGCTACATTCTACTACGTGTAGCCATTCCCGTTATTTCCTGTTAAACAATTTTTTCACTTCCTTTTCGGTAAGCACAATACTGTTTTTTGTAGTAGCCATCACGATGGCCCTGGCCGTTAATTTTGGAAAATGTCGCACTATCAGGGCTTCATTGCCCAGCCTGAATGTTTTTTCGTACTGTTTGTTATTCCTATTTTCATTGTTAAAAAAAGAAACCAACAGGTCGTATAGTTTATTGAGTGTGTTATCTGTTCCTTTAAAGTTAATACTGAAATATTGGTTTACTGTCATATCCCGGTTGTTCTTTAGTTTTTGATCATCCTGCAGGCGTAATAAATAGACGGTATCTTTTGCTGTAACCAAATATTTTAGACTAGCTTTTGTGTTGGCCAGCCATTTTATTTCACCCACGGTAACCCATTGCGCTTTGGAAGGTTCCATTTCCTGTAACTGTGCATTTGCGCCATGGCTGCTGATAATTGCTACCAATAAAATAAAAATCTTTTTAATCATCGTGTATGATTTTAAGTTGCTCAATATCTTTTAGGGTTTTAAAGCTGTGTTTTTCATTTATAATGGATGAGCCAAATACAAAACCATAGTATGAGGCCAAAAAATACAAGGCTCCCGGCCATGGCGGCTGGCAATTTTGTTCCAAAGTCTATACTGAATTTTGCCGGCTCTCCAGGAAGATACATCAATGGAAGGGTATCTCCTGCGGCCCGTTTTTTCGACACTATGCTATTGGTTTGTATTTGCTGCCCGTCTTTCGTTAAATATTGAAGGCTTAATACATAATACACTGCACCTTTAGGCCCGTAGCGTTTTTCACAATGTGTAACCAAGGCAGTGGTAGTTACCGCTTTGTCAATAAAATTTTTTTGCCTACTTCGTTTTATCAACACCATTACAAAAGGTATTGCACTTAATACAACCAGTACGAAACATATAATTGCCAGTTTATCCATCTTCTTAAGTCAATGTCGGTTTTGCTTTTGTTCCGGCTTTAATAAACTTTTCCATTATTAAACTTCTCCACGCTGCCACATTTCGTATATTTTGAAAGTGGCGAATAATACTACCAGGCCAAGCGCAATACCGAAGGCGATGATAAAGGGCGAACCCCAGGCACCCGTCACCGTACTTCGTTTCGGGTTGTTGGGATCAAAAAAAATCTCTATCACTTCATCCTGCCTGTACGTGCCGGCCTTGCAGCTAAAGGATCCATAGTATTGTTTAGAATCATTACCATAATAAGTATAAGCCACCATTTCGGCCGCAGACCTGGAAAGCGGTACTACACGGTACACTCTGGCTTTCGCAGAGAGGCCTGTTGTTAATATCCTCTTTGTCCTGCTCTTCCGGTAAAGGATAATCGCCAAGGGCAGGAAGCCAAACAAGGCGAGGAAACAAAGTATAAGATAGAATCCGGGCATTTAAAGTGTATGTTTAATTTTTTATTTCACCATCAGGTTTTTATAACCGCTATTTTCTTTCTTGTTGCACTCATTATAACCTCGGTTAAGGATTAAAATATATTTTTTGAGCACCCACCGTTTCATCTATTTTGATACAGGCATACACTACCAGGGCCACCAGCAGTAACATAAAAAACACCCACCAACCTTCACCTTTGCTGCCGGGCACAGCATATTTTTCCGGCCGTTGCGGCAGGTAATACACTTTGAATGTATTGCCGCCCCTGTATTTACCCGCTTTGGCCAATAGCTGGCCTGCCTGGTATTGATTGGCCCCGGTGGGCAGGTACCAGAAATGAACCATATCATAATTGCCTCCCTTATGCATTCTTTTCCGCACAACATTTTTTACCTCCGCTGTGGTAACGGTTCCCTCTGTAAGAATTTTACGGTAGCGTTTTCTTTTTACCAGGAACAAAACCAAGGGTACACAACTTAAAAGAATCATGACGATATAGATGAAGATCATGTTAAGTGTTTTTACTACAAAGTTCAATGTTAAAGTTGAGTACCAACAGCTGGTAAAAAATTATTTATGAAGCCGGTTGTATTTTTTCAAGATTTCTTTTACCAGGTTATGTGGTAGAGCGTACACTTTATTTCCATTAATTCCTTCCATGGTTTCAGCAGCCACCATTGCATTAATGATGGCTTCTTCTGTTGCCTGCACGGTAGCATCGAAAAGTGGTGTCATCCAATCATTGGGAAGGGTCTCCACTTTTTTTCTATCGAAATTAAATGCAGATGGATTAGCTGTAGAAAATGCGAGGAAGATATCTCCCGATCCATTATCGCCGCGGCCACCCACCAGGCCCAGGCCGATGGGAACCCTTTGAGCTATTCGTTTAAGCTGATGGGGCAGTAGGGGAGCGTCGGTGGCTACCACTACAATAATAGATCCATCACCTTCCTGCCAGCGGGAAGCCGGGGGCGCTTTGAATTGAATTTTAAAAGTATCCATTAACTCGTTGCCAACGGGTACACCAGCGATGGTCAATGATTTCCTGGCACCAAAGTTTGATTGCAGCAATACGCCGACGGTATAGGTTGAATCTTTTAGTTTTATCAACCTGGATGCTGTGCCGGTACCACCTTTAAATCCCAGGCAAACCATTCCTGTGCCACCACCTACATTTCCTTCTGCAATTTTACCTGTGTCAGCCTTATTGATCGCTTCCAATACATGTTCTTCTTTTACATGAAAGCCATAAATGTCATTTAAAAAACCGTCGTAAGTTTCTGCTACTACCGGGTAAGTGTACCACATCATCTGGCCGCGGTAATAATTGCTTTTCACAAACCATTTCAGTACAGCATCCCGTACCAGCCCCACGCTGTTTGTATTGGTGATCATCACAGGGGTTTCCAAAAAACCTGATTCAGTTATCCATGTGGTGCCCGTCATTTCCCCATTACCATTCAGGCTATACCAGTTGGCATACACCGGGCTGAACTTTTTAGCCTTACCACGTGGAAAAATAGCTGTAACGCCTGTTCGCACGGGCCCCTTGCCCAACACATTTTTGCCGGTTCCTTCTATAATGGTGCTGTAGCCAACTTCCAGGCCCTGAATATCCGTAATACTGTTGAGCCTGCCTGGTGTTCCCGCAAATGGAATTCCGAGTTCCCGGGCCCTTGGTTTTTGAGCTGCCAAATGATGGCAAAAAAAGACGGCGATAAAAAATAAAATAAACCTTTGCATACATAAGTTTTTAAAAAGTATAATTTATGGTTGTGCTTTCCTTAATTAGCGAGCCTTTTTATAGCATCAATCACCGCTTCCGGTTTTTCAAATTGAATTGCATGGCCTGCCTCCACTACCTGGTGGCGCACATTTGGGTTGGCTTTAGCCCATTTCACTAATTCGTCTATCCAGATTTTTTTCGATCCTTTATCGTCCTCCCAGCCTCTATAACTGCCGGCGATCAGTAATTCAGTTTTACCATGGTACAGCTCATCACTCTTATCGGCCTGGGCCATCGTAGGCATCATTGCATCAAATTCATCTTCAGCCGCCTGGTTGTTACCCAATCTTTCAGAAAAAGACCGGGTAAACGCATCAGGATACTGGATAGCCATTTGTTGATATACTTCGCCATATGCAGGATCCACAAGCAAAACCCCCTTTGTTTCCCGTGGGTATACAGCTGCAAAAGCACGGGCAAATGCTCCACCCCAACTCCAACCTCCAACAATATAAGGACCCTTGATACCGGCCTTTGTCAATGCTTCTTTTAATTCTATTGCCACCCTGTTGGCCGTGCGGGGATATGCACAGGATTGAGAAGAAAGATAACCCGGCCGGTCGTAGGTGATCACCGTCATTGTTTTTGACAACTCCGGCACGATACTGTTCCAACTGCGGTGATCGCTATTGCCTCCGGCTTCCAGCACCACTACAGAACCCTTATTGCCCGTTTTATACAGCATCATCTCATGACCATCTACCGTTATTTTTAAGGTATCAGGTTTTACCATCATGCCACTCACCATGGCTTTTGCCCTGTTGTTGGTGGAATCCATCGCAATTGCTTTATTGTAATTTTCAATAGCCAGGGGATAATTGCCTGCTTTCATGAGCGCTTCTGCATAACTGTCGTACACATTCGCAGAATTGGGAAACTGCAATACATTTATTTCAAACATTTTTACAGCGTCAGCTATATTTTTTTTATCGTCCAATAATTGATAACCCCAGGTATTTATCTGCCTTTCAGCACCCCGAAAATCAAACTTCTCTTTTTCCTCCTTACTCAGTGAACGATAAAATTTAAACGCTTCATCCATAGAGCCAGTACTGATCTTTTTTCTTAACGCTGCAACAAATGATGGTTTGAGTTTTTCAGCCGGTAATTCATACAATATATTGATCACCTCCTGTATTAACGTGCCGGTGGCCGCGCCTGTGTTATCGAGTATGGCAATAAAATTCTG
>CBFGLL010000109.1:0-7405 GCA_965649585.1 uncultured Chitinophagaceae bacterium
CCTGCACGACCATCATTCAGTTCATCATAGCGGTTCGTTCTACCGCTGCTACCGCCGTTGTAGTATCAACCTGGCTGAATAATGCCGGCATAAACAAAGGCAATAAACTATTGAGCAATGCCATTAATATCATCCAGATAGCGAATTGTGTAAGGCCTACCAGGCCTATACCAATGATCTTACCCAGCATCAGTTGAAATGGTTTTACAGAACTTACGATCACTTCAGCAATACGATTTGTTTTTTCTTCCATTACACCACGCATCACCTGGGTACCATAAATGATCATCATTAAATAAATGAGCATACCGCACACCATGGCAACAATGGCCCCTACCCCTGCATTGCTTTTTTTACTGCCATCTTTTGAATCAATCGTATTTTCCAGGCGGGCATTGCCACTTATTCTTTTATAAACGGTGGGATCAATACCTTTTGCAACTAATCTTTTATTTTCAATGGCCAGGTTCACCATGTCTTCCAGGTTATCACTATTGTTGATACTTAATGATGAAGTGCTATGCACTTTAAAGTTTGCGGAAGAATCAAGATTAAAGGGAGGCAGGTACAAAAACGCATCGTAGCCCTGGGCTTTATACTTTTTTGTAAAGCTGGCTTCTGTTTCATTTTTCACAAAAGAGAGGTCGATGGACTTAAAATTTGCTGCGCTGCTGTCATTTAACAGGCCTGCTTCATCCAGCACAGCCACTTTTACCTGGCTGGTACTGTCTCTGAACGATATGGCAATGATGGCTGCGTAAAAACCAACGATCACCAGCGGCACCAGGATGGTAGTAAGCAAAAATGATTTTTTTCTTACCCTGGTAAAATATTCTCTCGATATAATGAGTCCTGTTTTGTTCATTGTTGCAATTTGGATGGGTTATTCAACTACATTTTGAAATTGACGTGCATTGGCAGTTCCTTCTACCTGACGGATGAATATTTCCTGCAGGGAAGGTAATACCTCGTTGAATGAATGGATTTCAACTCCCTGGTTAATGAAATACTTTAGCACGTCATTGGGCTTTGCGTCGTGTGTTAGGCGAATGAGCAACTCTTCCGGTGTGTGTTTTACCACTTCAAAAATATAGGTCATCAGGTGCTCGGGAAGAATATGGGCACCGATGCGGTAAATGTTTTCTTTAAATTCCTGCTTTACCTGCTTTACCGATCCATCCAGGATTTTTTTGCCTTTATTGATCAAAACTATATGATCGCATATTTCTTCTACCTGCTCCATACGGTGGGTACTGAAGATGATGGTAGCGCCTTTTTCTGCCATCCTGAAAATTTCATCTTTAATAAGATTGGCATTTACAGGATCAAGGCCACTGAATGGCTCATCCAGTATGATGAGCTTAGGTTCATGAAGCACGGTGGTAACAAACTGTAATTTCTGGCTCATGCCCTTACTCAGGTCTTCCACTTTTTTATTCCACCAACTCTGCATTTCAAAACGGATGAACCACTCCTTCACTTTTGCATTAGCTTCAGCGCTGCTAAGCCCTTTCAATCTTGCCAGGTACACCGCTTGTTCGCCGATCTTCATTTTTTTATACAATCCTCTCTCCTCGGGCATATATCCTATCTGGCGAAAATCATTCATGGGATCAAACTTTTTACCCATGAAGTTGATCTCGCCGCTATCAGGATAAAAAATTCCCGTGATCATTCGCAGCAAAGTGCTTTTGCCTGCACCGTTGGGACCCAACATTCCAAAGATGCTTCCTTTATCAATGGTGAAACTGATATCGTCAACAGCTTTTTGGGTTGCAAAATATTTTTTGAGATTATTTAATTCGAGTAAGTGCATATTAGTTTGATTGGTCGGTTAAAAATAGGGAGGTTTTGGCAAGTAGCTAGCATTAAAAGGAGATAGAAGTAAATATTTTTGTGAACGGCAAAAAAAGACCGGACAAATGCTGTCCGATCTTTTGAAAAATTCATTGCTGGTCTCTTTCAATAATGAACCTGGTCATCCACAAGGTTGCTATCTGTCAAAAGGCCGTTAAACAAATGCAGCGGTATCATCTCCGATCCATACTCTTTTAAATAACCGGTTGGTATTTGAGTTTTATCTATAAACTTAAAAATGCTGTCCAATTTGTCACGATAAGCATCGCCAGTTTGTGCATGAGAATCTATAGCCATGAAAATTATGGCTATGACCAAAAAAATCTTTTTCATAATTGTTAGTTTTTGGATCAAAATTTAATGTCGAAACGACCGTTTGTAATATATACCGTGTCACAGTTTGGAGCCTTAAATTTAAAATCAAACTTACCGCTGATGATGTGGTTAGTTATATCCAATTTAGTGATAACTCCTCCCCCCCATTTACCAGTATTGTTATCTAAAGATTGTCCACCGCAGTTACCAATTTGTGAAGGCCATCCTGCGGTAAATTTCAATACGCTATCAACTGAATAATATCCCAAGCCCCTTAGATTCCGGTAAACCAACATCACTCCCCCACTGGAATTACTTTCAAATGAATTGGCCTCAATACTTAAAAAAGGTTCTCCATTCAAATCATAATCATACAACACGTGTGGATTTGGTGTACCCGTTCCATCAAAACCTTTGGGTACAAATACTTTCCCATTTACTAGGCAGCCAAAAGTGTTTGCCCCCGTTTGTGTTGCTGGAGGCAATTGGTCGGCGGGGCTATTGTCTTTTTTGCAACTGCTACCCATAAACAAAGTACATGTAACCAAAAAAACGACGCAGGGAAATACTTTGTATTTCATAATAAATATTTTAGGCTTAAATAATGAGATGCAGAAAATTGCAGTAAACCTGCTTCTAAAAAGAGGGCGGTAAAGTAGTAATGGTAAAAATGGTATTGCGTATGCCGTGGCTTATGTGGGCATCGGTACGGTTTCCTTTTGTGGGGCGAGGCTTTTTCATTGAGGGAGGTTAATTGCTTTATAAATATAGGTTTTTTAAGTCAATAAAACGGTTGCATGATTCATGCTTACGAATTAAACATATTATTCCACCGCATGTCCCGTATACCCTGGCAGCGACTGTAATCGTTAGCCGAAAAGGATTGGATGAATAAGAAGTTGAAAGTAAGGATATCATGAGGGACAGATTGTAAGCAGGGAGGAATACAACGAATTTGTATTTGATAGCTTACCCTTCATCTACCTTCATTTATAAAATAACAAAAATTAGTGCTGTATTTTCTGCACGATCACATTCGCCACTCTTTCTCCATCCATCGCCGCACTTACAATTCCACCGGCATATCCTGCTCCTTCCGCACAAGGATAGAGATTTGAAATCTGCGGATGATTCAATGAATCTTTATCTCTTGGAATTTTTACCGGGCTGGATGTACGACTTTCAGTTGCAACAACCACCGCTTCATTGGTAAGGTAGCCTTTCATCTTTTTTCCAAAAGCTTTGAATCCCCCTTGCAGAGATTTTTTAATAAAGGATGGAAGTACATCACTCAACTCGACACTATTCAAACCAGGTAAATACGAATTGACCGGAAGGTCAGCAGATGTTTTACCATTTACAAAATCAACCATTCGTTGTGCTGGTGCTAAAAAATTGCCACCCCCAGCGGAATAGGCTTTTTGTTCGACCATTTGTTGAAACTCCATCATCGCCAAAGGCGATTTCTGATTGCTGATTGCTGATTGCTGAATTATATCCTTCAGCTCGACTTGCACTACCATTCCACTATTGGCAAATGGATTATTACGTTTGGATGGGCTCCAACCATTCACCACTAGTTCGCCGGGAGAAGTTGCCGCCGGTGCTATGATGCCGCCGGGGCACATGCAAAATGAAAAAACACCTTTTTCTTCTACCTGCTGAACCAGGCTATATGATGCCGGAGGTAAAAATTCACCTCTATTGGAACAATGGTATTGTATACTATCAATTAATTGTTGTGGATGTTCAATTCTTACACCTAAAGCAAATGGCTTCGCTTCGATGAGAATGTTTTTGGAATGCAACAAAGTAAAAATATCCCTGGCTGAGTGACCTGTTGCCAGGATATAAGCATCGGCTGAAATCTGGTCACTGTTATTTACTTCGATGGATCGGATCTTGCCGTTCTCAATTTTGAGATCGGTCAGTTTTGTTTCAAAATGCACTTCGCCACCACAATCAATGATCTGCTGCCGCATGGCCGTAATGATATGGGGCAATTTATTAGTGCCGATATGCGGATGTGCATCGCTGGTAATATTATCAGCAGCGCCAAAATGTACAAATAATTGAAGGATGCGGTTGATATCTCCTCGTTTATTGCTGCGGGTATATAATTTACCATCGCTATAGGTTCCGGCGCCGCCTTCGCCGAAACAATAATTGCTTTCGCGGTTTACAATGCCTTCTTTATTCAAAACAGCAAGGTCCCTGCGACGGGCACGTACATCTTTCCCTCTTTCAATAATAATGGGTTTGATGCCTTTTTCCAATAATTGAAGGGCTGCAAATAAACCAGCGGGACCAGCACCCACTATCAAAACCGATTTTGATGCCTTGCTTACATCCTTGAAATTAAATTGTGAAAGCTGCGGCTCATGAAAAGGTTCGTTTATAAAAACGTTTAACTGTAGGTTGAAGAATACCTGTTTGCCCCGGGCATCTATCGATTTTTTCAGGATGGTAAAGCCGCTGATGGCATTTTCCTGCACCCCCGCCTGCCTAGCAGCCTGCTTTTTTACCAGGCTTTCATCGGCCGCCTCTGAGGGCAATAATTTTAATGAAATTTTCTGCTGCACGCCATGTTATTTTAGGCGTTGGACTCACTTATCGCCACACAGGGCTGAAAATGTACAAGTGAGTAACTCCCGAAACAATCGGGACTTGCCAACGATGTTAGATAGTTATTCTAAAGCTCGTTACCCTTTCGTCTTTTAAAACGGCAGATCATCCGTGTCGGATGCTGTACTCGTAAAAGTATCTAAGGGCTCGATATATTCATTGTCGATGGGGCTGCTTTGTTTGCCGGGCTGCAATATTTGTTCAATGCGCCATGCATCTAAATTGGTGATATAATTGGTAACACCATTTTTTTCCCACTTGCTTCCCTTGATATTGAAATACACTTTTATGTCGTCGCCAATATTTACACGGTCAATCATAGCTGTTTTATCCTGCACACATTGAAACTTTACGTAATTGAGGATAGTGCGCCCGTTGATGTCGTCTGATTTCTCCACTGCAAATTCCCTTGTTTTAAAAGTTTCGGTACGTTGTACGGTATCATATTTTGCAACCAGCTTGCCGGTAAGTTCGTAGCTCATGTGTTATTTAATTTAAGCGTCAAAAGTAATTTTATTTATGCATATCATTTTCGAAATTTTGCAGCAATAAAGGCTGCTGTTTTTTGCGACATTAAATCCATGGCAAATTTTTACATGTGTATAATTGCCGAGAAAAAAAAATTTTGCGGGCAGAATTTTTAGAAAATATTTTTGCCGCCCGTAATGGGCTAAAACCCCTTATTTTACTGAGCCTAAAAAGTTTTTTTTGTGCAAAATCAATACTGTGATTCTTCCGTAAAAAACAAATCAATAAAAAATTTTTTTTTCAACAAATTAATTTGATATTCGCTGTCCTGCCTAAAAATTTTGAGCGATCATTTTTTGAAACAGGACAACACTCCCCAAGAGACCAGAACAACTCAATATATATAACCTGCTTAAGGACTAACAAAAGATGGATAAAACTTTTGACAAAGTTTGGACGAACTGTTTAGAGATAATAAAAGATATTGTAGAGTGGCAACATTTCAAAACCTGGTTTGAACCGATAAAGCCGGTTGCATTAAAGGAAAAGATTTTGACAATTCAGGTACCAAGTCAATTTTTTTATGAGTACCTTGAAGAGCACTATGTATCGCTGCTGGCAAAAACTTTAAAAAGAGAATTAGGAAAAGAAGCGAGGCTGGAATACCGGATAATGGTTGATAGTGGCAACAGCAAAAATAAACCACTTACCATGGATGTGCCGGGTAATGGTTACAAAACTTATTCAAATAACGAAATGGATTTTCCGCTCATCACAACCAATCCTGTAAAAAACCCGTTTGTAATACCTGGGTTGAAAAAGATGCAGATTGACCCGCAGCTGAATTCCACTTATACTTTCGAATCATTTATAGAAGGAGATTGCAACAGGGTGAGCCGCCGTGCCGGGAAAACGGTAGCGGAAAAACCAGGTGGTACTTCTTTTAATCCCCTTGTAATTTATGGCGGCGTTGGATTGGGGAAAACCCACCTTGCCCAGGCAATAGGAAATGAGGTAAAAAGGCATCATCCTAATAAAGTGGTGTTGTATGTAAGTTCAGAAAAATTCATCAACCAGTTTATTGATCATGGCCGTAACAATGCCATTAATGACTTTATTCATTTTTACCAGCTGATAGACGTATTAATCATCGACGATATCCAGTTTTTTAACCGGGCAGAAAAATCGCAGGATGCATTTTTCTCCATCTTCAATCACTTACATCAAAGTGGCAAACAATTAATTCTCACGAGCGATAAGTCGCCCAAAGATTTGGAAGGCGTGCAGGAAAGGTTATTGAGTCGCTTTCGCTGGGGCTTAAGTGCCGATCTGCAGGCGCCGGATTACGAAACCAAAATCGAGATACTGGAAAACAAAATGAAGGCCGATGGATTCGACATGCCCAAAGAAGTAGTAAAGTATATTGCTTACAACATCAATAGTAATGTGCGGGAATTGGAAGGTGCATTGATATCATTGTTGGCACAATCTTCGCTAAACAAGAGAGAAATAGACCTTGAATTGGCTAAGAAAGTACTTAGAAATTTTGTGAAATCATCAAGCAAAGAAATCACCATCGACGCCATCCAGAAAATGGTTTGCGAGTATTTTGATGTTCCTTATGATAAGCTGTTACAAAAAACCCGGAAGCGGGAAATTGTACAGGCGAGGCAGATCACTATGTACCTGAGCAAAGCATTCACAAAAAATTCATTAAAAACCATTGGTGAACATTTTGGAGGCCGTGATCATACTACCGTTATTCACAGCTGTCAAACGGTAAAAGACCTGATGGATACCGATAACCTTTTTAAGGAAAGCGTGATGGAACTTCAGCAGAAAGTGCAGTTGGCTGCGATGTAAACGTTTTTTACAGC
The DNA here is from genome assembly GCA_965649585.1 of uncultured Chitinophagaceae bacterium. Classification (GTDB taxonomy): domain Bacteria; phylum Bacteroidota; class Bacteroidia; order Chitinophagales; family Chitinophagaceae; genus Ferruginibacter. The sequence continues at coordinate 7,143 of CBFGLL010000109.1, forward strand.
AATACATATATAAAAAAACCGGGCTCCACAGCCCGGTTTTTTTGTTCCCTTGATTAAACAATTTGTTTTTTTTCATTTTGTTTTGGGAGTTATGGTATGGATTTGTATTTTTGCTGCCCCTTAACAGGAACTGTTGAGAGGAGAGATGCCTGAGAGGCCGAAAGGAACGGTTTGCTAAATCGTCGTACGGGTTACACTGTACCGTGGGTTCGAATCCCACTCTCTCCGCAAGGAAAGACGGGTTACACTGTTCCGCCGAAGAG
>CBFGLL010000110.1:0-7392 GCA_965649585.1 uncultured Chitinophagaceae bacterium
TTCGATAAAAACCAATGCACCCATTTTTTATCCAGGTACTTTAACTCTCTTTTTTTAGGTACCGGCAACAAACTTAATACAGCAGGCAACAATATAAATGACACCACAAAAATGAGCATGATGCTGATGCCCGCTACAGCACCAAACTCTTTTAGAATTGCACTGCGGGTGAGCGCAAACACCGCAAAACCAATAGCAGCGGTGATATTACAAAACAACGTTACTACACCCATTTTGCTCACCATGTCAATAAGGGACTTTTGTTTATCCCCCGTTTGCACATAGGAACTGTGGTACTTGTTGATGAAATAAATACAATTTGGAATGCCGATCACCACTATCAACGAGGGTATCAGCGCAGTGAGTAGTGATATCTGGTAACCCATCAGTTGCATAATGCCCACACTCCACACCACGCCTATTATCACTACGGCCAGTGATAGCGTAGTAACTGTAATCGACCGGAAAAACAACAGCAACATCAATACGCTAAGCACCAGTGAACCGATTAAAAAAACCTTCATCTCGGCCTGTATCCTGTCGGCCACCTTTGTCCTTATCAAGGGCAAACCACTCAGGTGAACCTGGGTATTACTGTTTTCAGAAAATTTTTGTGTAACGCTGTCAATAGCTGCCACCACGAGACTGCGTTCTTTACTATTAAAAACATCTTTATTTACCCGGGCAGCCATCAGGTAGGCACCTGTGGCCGGGTTGTACATGAGGCCACGATAAAAAGGCAGATTAAAAAACACCGCCGCAGCACTGTCAAGGGCTTGCTTGCTGCTGATAGCTGAATCCCCAAAAATTCTAACTGCCTGCAATCTTTCCCCTACACTGTCTTTTTGCAGGGTAACTGCAGAAGCCACTGAGAGCACATCCTCAACGCCGTCTATTTTTTTAAGATCGTTTTGTAAAGCTCTGTAGTGTTCAAAATGCTGGATTGTAAATAAATCTTTTTTAATAATACCGATTACGATAGTATTACCATCGTCTCCAAAACGTTGTTTAAAATCCTGGAAGTCCAGGTACCTGGGATTGTCGGTGGGTATGGCTTTGGAAAACTCATAACTCAGTTTTATGCGACTGGCAAAGATTCCCATCACAATGGTGCTGATCAATAGTAGAACTAAGAGTAGGATCCGGTTTTTGATCACAAACTTTGCCAGCGATTGCCACATCTTCCTGAAATTTTGTGCAAAGAAAAATGTTTTCCGGCGCATTGAGCCCAAAAATCGGGCGCCACAATAATTTTTATATTGCAGTTGCAATGACACACAAAACAAAAGGCCTGGTGCTACGAGCTATCAAGTATGGCGAAACCAGCCTTATCGTTACGGCATTTACCGAGCTCTTTGGTTTACAAACCTATCTTGTAAATGGCGCCCGCACCGCAAAAAAAACGGGCATAAAAGCCATGTTGCTGCAACCTGCTTCACTGCTCGATATGGAAGTGTATCACCATGAACAAAAAAACATACACCGCATTAAAGAGTGCTCCTGGAGCTATTTATATAAAAATATTTTTACCGACGTGGTTAAGAACAGCATTGCCCTGTATATGGTAGAGCTTCTTAGCAAATGCCTTAAGCAACCTGAACCTAATGCTGACCTGTTTTATTTTTGTGAAGATAGTTTGCAACAGCTGGATGAAGCCAGCCCTGCAGTAGTAGCCAACTTTGCCTTGTTTTATTCGTTACAGTTGTCGCATTTTTTCGGTTTCCGCATTCATGAACCATCAGCGGGTGACTTAAGATCTGACACCTTGTTTCTCGACCTGCAGGAAGGAAGTTTTACAACAGAGCCTCCAACGCATCCACATTTTTTAAGCGGGGAAGATGTTGTTATTACCGCTCAACTGTTGCAAACCCGCCAGCCAGCTGAATTGCAGGAACTGAAACTGAACCATCATACCCGCCGGCATCTCATCAGCAGGTACCTGGATTATTATGGCCTGCATTTGCAGGACTTCGGCAGCATGAGATCCCTCGCTGTGATACAAACGGTTCTTGGGTAGAAATTGTAACTTAGGATAACCGAATCATTTTTTCAACATTCAACATTCAACCCCATTGGAACTTTTCATCTCCATATGTATCGGAATCGGTTTGGCAGCCAGCAGTGGGTTTCGCATTTTTATTCCTTTGCTTGCCGCCAATATTGCCTCACTTACAGGCCTGCACCAGTTCGGGAGCGGATTTGACTGGCTCAATGGATGGACGCCCTTTTATATACTCGCAACTGCCAGCATTGCAGAAATAATTGCCTATTATATTCCCTGGCTTGATAATATACTGGATCATATTGCGCTCCCGGTGGCAGTGGCAGCGGGCACTTTGTTGAGTGCTTCTTTTATTTCTGCCGACTGGTCGCCGGCACTTAAATGGGGACTTGGTTTGCTGGCGGGTGGTGGCACTGCCGGTATCATTCATGCAGGTATGGGCTTGCTTCGGCTGGGGTCTACCGGTACTACAGGCGGCCTTGCCAACCCGGTGATCACTACTGCCGAAAATGGAGCATCTATCAGTTTTTCGGTGATGGCTTTACTGGTGCCGGTAGTACTTTTTGTGATTGTACTGGTTTTGATTTTCTACATTTTAAAGAAAGGAATTTCTTTTATACGAGCCAGGCAAAAATAAAATCTACAGCTTTATTGTAGTATAATAGCCAATGATTTATGCCATTTAAGGTTAACAAAAAATTAGGCATTATATTAGTGGTATAAATAATGGAATAATTTTATTTGTAAAAAACCTTTAGACATGGATGCAGCTAAACCAAAAATTTTATTGTGCGAAGACGATACCAACCTTGGGATGGTATTAAAGAATTACCTGGAACTGAATGATTATGATGTGACTCTTGAAAGGGACGGCCGACTTGGCCTGGCGGCTTTTCAAAGAGAAAAGTTCGACATCTGCCTGCTCGATGTAATGATGCCCAATATGGATGGATTTACAGTAGCAGAAGAGATCAGGGATATCAATCCTGATGTACCGCTGTTTTTCCTGAGCGCTAAAACAATGAAAGACGATATCATCCAGGGATATAAACTGGGTGCTGATGATTATATCACCAAGCCATTCGACAGCGAAGTTTTGTTGCATAAAATCAAAGCGATCTTAAAACGCAATGAAGAAACGCATAAAGAAGAAGCAAATGCAGAGTTCGATTTGGGTTCTTACCATTTTAATCCACGCCTGCGTGAATTAACCGTAAATGGTAAAACACAAACACTTTCTCCAAAAGAAAACGAGTTGCTTAAAATGCTGGCGGAATATAAAAATGATTTGTTACCAAGGGAAACAGCATTGAAAAAAATATGGGGCAGCGATACCTATTTTAATGGCCGTAGTATGGACGTGTATATTGCCAAGCTGCGCAAATATTTAAAAGAAGATAGTAAACTCGAGATCGTGAATATCCATGGAAATGGATTCAGGCTGGTGGAGAGCGAATAAGATTGATGAAACTCAATTAAAACGGCTGAACAAATGTACAGCCGTTTTTTTTTACAATTAAGCTCTGTCTGCAAAAATGAAAAACTATTTATCCATTTCTTCCTTTACGATCTCATTAAATTGTTGAGTCGTCACCAGGTTTTTGGAGATATAATTCTTGTATAACCTTTGAAAGTGTTTAAAGCTTTTTTGTTCGGCGGCTGCGTTTGTTCCACCAGTAGCCAGCTTTTGTTTTTGGGCCACAATGTATCCTTTAAAATCTTCATCTGCCAGCAAGCGTGCTTTAACGCTTGCAGGGTCTGTTGGTCCCGTACAGGAAAGGAACAGGAAAACACATAATATGGGTAACAGAAATTTTTTAATCATTGTATTACAAACTTTCAAACAAACTATTCTGGCTTCCGCCCCAGTTGCTTTTTCTTCCCAGGTGCTCATAAGCTTTTGCAGTCACTTCCCGGCCCCTCGCTGTTCTTTGTAAAAATCCTTCCTGTATCAAAAATGGTTCATACACTTCTTCCAGGGTTCCCGGCTCTTCGCCTACCGCCGTTGCAATGGTGGTGATGCCCACTGGCCCACCTTTGAATTTATCAATGATGGTAGTGAGTATACGATTATCCATATCATCTAATCCATATGCATCTACATTCAGCGCTTTAAGCGAATGTTCGGTAATGTTCATATCAATTACGCCGTTACCCAGTACCTGGGCAAAATCTCTTACTCTTCTTAATAACCCATTTGCAATACGGGGAGTGCCCCTGCTGCGCCCTGCAATTTCGGTGGCAGCGTCGCTGGTGATTTTTGTATTTAAAATTTTCGCACTGCGCAGGATAATATTTTTGAGCGTCGCACCGTCATAATACTCCAGCCTCGACTTGATGCCAAACCTCGATAACAGTGGAGCTGTTAACAGGCCACTGCGGGTGGTGGCGCCAATTAATGTAAATGGATTCAGGTTGATCTGTACACTGCGGGCACTGGGGCCACTATCGATCATGATGTCGATCCTGAAATCTTCCATGGCCGCATACAGGTATTCTTCTACCACCGTACTAAGGCGATGGATCTCATCAATGAACAACACATCATTTGGCTCCAGGTTGGTGAGGAGGCCTGCAAGATCGGCAGGTTTTTCAATCACCGGTCCGCTGGTTTCTTTAATCTGCACTCCCAGTTCGTTCGCTACGATCCTGCTCAGGGTTGTTTTTCCAAGGCCGGGAGGCCCGTGAAATAAAATATGATCCAGGGCTTCGCCCCTCAATTTGGCTGCTTGTATAAATATGCGAAGGTTGCCTATGGTTTGTGCCTGGCCGCTGAAATCATCGATTTCCCTGGGCCTGATATTGTTTTCAAACTCTTTGTCGGCCGCACTCATTCGTCCGGCATCATTATTTAAATTGGGGTTACCCATCAGCGATTTTTACGCTGTAAATCTAAATGATAAATGCTAAAGATTTTCACATGGGTTTTATTTACAAACTGTCGGCATTTTACTTTCAAAACCTCCCGGGGATGGTTTTATTGGGCGAATTGTTTTATTTTACCGTAGAAGATAGCCCTGTCAGCAATATCAACGCCTTCTACCACAGCATTTAGCCATTAATAAAATGCCCCCGATTGTTAGGCGATAGCAAGTTTAGTTTTGTAAAATATGTTTAAGAAATTATCCAGGTACTGGTGGTGCCAGATTGTTGGGTGGTCAACGAATATCGCCATCAGTGTGTTTTTTATCACAACCGTCAATAATGAAAGTATTGACAAGGATAAATACATCCTGAGCGTATTGCTTGGAAGTTTACTGGGTCTTTTCATTACCCATGTAATGCGCATGAACATCCATGCATTAAAAGTGCTGGAGAAACCACTCAAAACGCAGATCGCCTACCTGCTGTCTCTCACTTTTATCTTCGCCATTCTTTTTGGCGTGGCCATGGAAGCCATGGATTATATTATAAAGTTCAACCCGGAGCGCCTTCAGAAATATACCAAGCTGCAGCGTTTGTTCTTTAGTACATTCAATGCCCTGTGGTTGCTGCTGGTGTGGAATATGATCTATTATATTTATCACTACGTGGAGCGCAACCGTAAGCAGGAGCTGGATACATTTCGGTTAGAAGCTGCGGTGAAAGAGCTGGAACTAAAAACCATCAAGGCGCACATCAATCCTCATTTTATTTTTAATGCATTAAACAGTATCCGGGCATTGGTAGATGAAAATCCGGAAAGAGCCAGGACCGCTATCACCGAGTTGAGTAATATCCTGCGCAGTAGTATGCAAACAGAAAAAATGGAAACAGTGCCACTGCAACAGGAACTGGATATTGTAAAAGACTACCTGGCCCTGGAACACATGCGTTTTGAAGAACGTTTACAAATTGAAATGGATATTGATGAAGACACCCTCAATCAACCTGTACCGCCCATGATGTTGCAGACGCTGGTTGAAAACGCTATCAAACACGGCATCAGCAAGCAGATAGATGGCGGAACCATAAAGGTTATCTCCGGCTTCAGGGATCACCAGCATGAGCTGATCGTACAAAATTCAGGCACCCTCAATGGTTTTGTAAAAGAAAAATACAGCGACGGATTTGGTATCAAAAGCACGCAGGACAGGCTCAACCTGCTATACCAGGGAAAGGCACAATTTGAAATAATGGAGATAAATGGTAATACAGTAGAGTCGAAAGTAATTATGCCCATAACAAGTTTTTTATAGCTTACTAATAAAACAAAAATAAAATGTACAAAGCGATCATTATTGATGATGAGAGATTGGCAAGAAATGAACTAAAAAAACTGCTCTCCGAATTCCCGGAAGTAGAAGTGATTGGCGAAGCTGCTAATGCTGCAGAAGGAATCGAAAAAATCGAAAACCTGATGCCGGATCTTATCTTCCTCGACATTCAAATGCCGGGTAAAACAGGTTTTGATATGCTGACGGAATTAGATAAGGCACCGCATGTAATTTTCACCACGGCCTACGATGAATTTGCTTTAAAAGCATTTGAAGTAAATGCGCTGGACTACCTGATGAAACCCGTGGAACCGAAGCGCATAGCGGATGCATTGCATAAACTACAAATGGCGGAGGAAAAAGAACTGGCGGCTGCTATGGCCGGCAACCACCGCGGTGTACTGCAGGAAAACGACCAGGTATTTGTAAAAGATGGTGAACGATGCTGGTTTGTAAAACTGAGTGAGGTGCGCCTGTTTGAAAGTGTAGGCAATTATGCTAAAGTGTACTTCGGTACCAATAAACCCCTTATTCTTAAATCGCTCAACGCCCTGGAAGATCGTCTTGATGATAAAGTTTTCTTCCGTGCTAATCGCAAACATATTGTAAACATGCGCATGATAGAAAAAGTGGAGCCATATTTTAATGGAGGCTTACTGCTGGATCTTAAAGCCGGGGAAAAAATTGAAGTTAGTCGCAGGCAGGCAGTCAAATTCAAAGAAATGATGAGCCTGTAGTCGTTTTCATCTCATTTACTGTTAATACAATTAATTAAAAAAATATGCATAAAATATTTTTAAGCTCCTTATTGTTTATTGTTATTGCTACCGCAGTTGCACAACCTGCAGATAAGATCATTACAGTTGCCGAAGTAGAGCGCATAGAAAAGGTATTGGCAGCAGATGAAATGAAAGGAAGAAGAACCTTCAGCCCCGAAATAGATAAAGCAGCAGACTTTATTGCAGCAGAATTTAAAAAAGCAGGATTACAGCATTTTACCGGGTTGAACAGTTACAAACAAAGCTTCAGCATGATAAAGGCAAAATTCATTGCTGCCACCGGCACTATCAATGGCGAAACTGTAGCCACAGACAATATTATTGCTGTGACCACCGATGCCACGCTGAGTTTCAACGAACAATCGGGCTATAAAAAAATAGTGTTGGACAGTGCCGCAAATCTTAACACGGAGGC
>CBFGLL010000111.1:0-7389 GCA_965649585.1 uncultured Chitinophagaceae bacterium
TCTTTTTATCTACAAACTCCACTGCCCTATGCCGGCTGATATTATAGATGATAATTTCTTTCTGCTGCTGCAACTCCACGTATGCAAACCCATAAAATAATATAAGTGTGCAGATGCTGGCTATGCTATAATATAACCAGCGTTTGTTTTTGTACATGAACCAGCTCATGATACAAATTACAAGTGCATACCAAACCCAGGTACTGAACATATTGGCATAAATAAAATCCCACACGGCAAACGGAAGTCCATCAAAAAATAGAATCAAAGTATTTAACCCATCGATCATGCGGGTGACTAGCCAGCCCAGGCCAGATGCCAGCGTTTCAAAGGGTGCAAGAAGGATGAGTAAAATTTCTGCGAACAATATCCCCGTGGAAAGGGGCACAGCCACCAGGTTACTGAATAAAAATAACAACGGGAACTGGTGGAAATAATAGATGCACACGGGGAATGTGCCTAATTGTGCGGCAATGGTAATACTGCTCATGTTCCATATCCAGCGAGCTACTTTATTGGGCGGATACCACAACCGGTAAATGAATCTTTGAAAAGCCACAATACCGATCACCGCACAGTAGCTGAGCTGGAAACCTACATCCCACAGGTAAAATGGGTTGTATATTAAAAGTATAAATGCAGATACCGCAAGAGAATTGTAAATGGAAGATTGTTTGAAATAATATTTACCTAGTACGATCACCGTAAACATAACCGCACTCCTTAGCACAGAAGCAGCGCCACCGGTAAGCAGGGCAAACAACCACAGGCAGGCGATCAGCAAAAAAGCCTTTGCATGCCTGGAACGATTGAAGTAAGGAATGCGGTTGAATAACCAGATGAGTACAACATAAATCAATCCCAGGTGCAAACCAGAAATGGCAATAATGTGTACCACCCCTGTGTTGCTATACGCCTGCACGAGGTCTTTATCCAGGTCTTCTTTGTATCCTATCAGCAATGCTTCTGCAATACCTAATTGTTGCGAATCGTTTCCAATATACTGTTGTAACACCTTCAGCACATGTGCCCTGGAGTTAAATAAAAACTGCTGAAAAAGGTTTCGAGAAAACTGTTGGGTGCTTGTCCAGTCTTCCTTCTTTAAAAAAGCCTGGTGAAATATTTGTTGAAATGCTGCATACCGTTTGTAATTGAAGGCACCGGGGTTTCCGGAGTTGTTGATTGCCTGTAAGCGCTTATCTATTATTATCTGCTCGCCATATTCAAGTGCCGGTAGTATGGAATCCTTAGAAAAATATAAAAGGATCTTGCCGTTGCTGGTTACCTGCTCAGTTCCGTTTATTACTGCTGTTACAATGGCTTCGGCCTTCACAGATCGTTGTTTAATGAGCAAAGGTTCGTTAATGGTAACGAGCAACTTTGAGCTGTCACTAAGATGCCAGCCATACCAGGAAGGCTGGTGCCTTGTATCCTTCATCCAGGTAAGCAGCAGCCCAAAAGATGTTATAAACAGAAGCAGGGTAATAGAATGAAATTTCCTGAACCGGTATAACGATGCTTTTGGAAAAAAAATAAAAAGGGAATAAGCAATCAAAAAACAGCCCAGGCTCATCATTATAAAAACCAGGGAAAATTGAAGGTACCACTGTAATAATATACCTGATAGTAAAGACGGCAACAAACGAAGGGTAGGCGCCTGTTTCCATATTGGTATTTGGTAGGGTGGATGCATAATCCTAAAATAGAAAACAGGAAGCAGAAATGCAAGTGGGATGGCCTACTCCTTTTAAACAACCTTAGTTTATTCCGTTTTTTTTGTTACTATTGATACATGAAAACATCCATTTTGCTGATCGGCTTTTATTTGTTTAGCAGCATTGCTTTTTGCCAGCCAGCACCAGGCAGCACTGCAAAACCATTAAAGATCACAGAAAATTCCGTGGTGAAAGATAGCCTGGGCAACGTGTACCCATCCGCTATCTGGAGAAAATTATTGGGCACCGGTCGCTATTCGCTGAAAGCAGAAAACCCGGCTAACGATAACGCTGCATTTATCTTAACCAGGCTTACTGAGGAACAGTATTCAAAAAGGCTTGAAAAACTTCCGAAGCCCAAAGAGAGCAGCTCTTTTGTTACAGGCAAAAAATTCTTCCCGATAAAAGCAAGAGATATCAATGGAAAAAAAATAAACACAAAGGCCATGGCAGGAAAAATCATTGTGATCAACTTTTGGTTTATAAAATGCCCGCCTTGTATTATGGAAATGCCGGAACTAAATAAATTGACAGATGAATATGCCCAGGATAGTTCTGTTGTTTTTATATCTGTTGCACTGGATGACGAAGCTAGCCTGGGCGACTTCCTGAGTTCGACTACATTTAAATATGCAGTAATAGGTAATGGGCGTTTGATTGCGGCAGACTATAACATTAGGTCTTATCCCACAAACCTAGTGGTTTCACCAGAAGGTACTGTGTACTTTCATGCGTCTGGATACAGCGGAATTGCAACTACTCATTGGCTCAAAAAATCAATAGAGGAACTAAAAGAAAAAATGCAGCCGGTTGTTGCCGCTGCGGAGGGTGCAGAATAAATAATCTCAGTCAATGCCGCTGATCAACAGTTTTTCAAACAGATTTTTTTTCGAAATTTCTAATACTTCCCCGGGAGCGAGCCCTCTTAACGTTAAATCACTTATGGAAAGCCGGATCAATCGCTGGCACCTGTGCCTGGCAGCCAACACCATTTTTCTTACCTGCCTGAATTTTCCTTCTGCAAGTGTGATGAGCAGCCATGTGTGTGGGTAGGAGCTGCGATGATCAGCAGCATAGGGATATAATTTCCCGGGATCAGGGATGCGTTCAATAGCAACCGGTTTGGCAATGTAAGTTTCTCCCTCCTTTATCTTAATAGGAATACCTTCTTTCAATCGTTGAAATGTCGCTTCCGTCATTTCGTTCTGTACCATTACAAGGTAGGTGCGCAAGTGAGGCCTCTCTGCTAAAAACAACAGGCGGGTCACCCTTTTATCAGTAGTAAGTATCAATAAACCTTCAGAATCGGCGTCTAATCTGCCCACGGCATGGGTGCCCCCGGGAAAGGCAAAATCCAGGTTGCCCAACAAACCTACCTTATGCGGGCTCACGAATTGTGACACCATGTTTCGAGGTTTGTTGATGATGAAATAACGAAACATTTATACCGGCATCTTTTTATTTGCCAGCAAACTCATATCGCTATCTTCTGCCACCATGTTATTTGTCAAAACACCCAATGCATCAATTTCCATTTCTACCAAGTCGCCTTCCTTTAACCATTGTTCAGTGTAATTGGGATCGTTTAATTTACCTGTGCCATTCAATTCTAAAAAACAGCCGGTGCCCACGGTTCCGCTTCCGATAACATCGCCGGGATACAGCGTGACGCCGTAACTGCACCTTTCAATAATTTCTGCAAAGGTCCAGTCCATTTGATCGATATTGCCTTCACTCACCTGAACTCCATTTACCTTGCAGGTCATTTTTAAATTCCATGCTTTACCGGTATGTCCTTCTTTGCAAGGCACTTCAAATTGTTCAAGCTCATCAAGGGTTACCAGCATAGGCCCGATGCAGGTAGCAAAATCTTTTCCTTTTGCGGGGCCAAGGTTCAGCAACATTTCTTCCATCTGCAGTCTTCTTGCACTCATGTCGTTCATGATCATTAACCCTGCTATATAATTATCAGCATCTGCCGCTTTAATATTTCTTCCTGGGCGGTTGATCACTATGGCCGCTTCGAGTTCAAAATCCAGCTTTTCAAAATGATCGGGCATACAATACACATTTCCGGGGCCCTGGATGCTGCCATGATTGGTAAAATAAAAAATAGGGTACTGATCAAATTCGGGAATCATATCCACTTTTCTATTTCTCCTTGCTGCGGCCACATGCTGGCGAAATGCATAACCATCTCTGCAGCTGGTGGGGTGAGGTACCGGCGCAATCACTTCTGCTTCAGCATAAGAAGTGGCCATCACATTCCTGGCAAGTCCATCTTTAATTTTTTGCTCGCATGCCCTTGCAATAGGATACATATCGTCCCAGTAATTTAAAAACATAGCCATACTTACAGGCAGGTCAGGATGCAGGTGATCGGTATCATACAATAATCCATCTACCAGCAGCGCCAATTGATCGTGCCCTCCTTTTAAATAAGTAACAAGCTTCATATTTGTTTTTTTAGACTGCAAAAATAGGAGTTATGCCCCGCCGTTCCGTTTCAAATTGTATTAAACTTAACAGCAACATGATTACAGATATAGCCCATCTTTTTTTTATTTTTTATATTTGCAGCTCAATAGGAAACTAATGAAATTCGAAAAAATTCATAATAAAGGTCAGGCGCAGTTATTTAAAAACCAATACCTGGAGTTTTTAACCAAAACGCATCCGCTGGTTATTTGGGGTATGTACACGCCGGTGCTGGTCTTTTTGCCTTATTATGCTATTACTACCGTGGGGCTGAGTGGTTTACAAACTGCCCTTATCTACCTGGGCGGTATGTTTTTCTGGAGCTTTACGGAATACATCCTGCACCGTTTTGTATTTCATCACCATGCAACATCCGAAGCTGGTAAAAGATTCAGCTATATCATGCACGGCAACCACCATGAATATCCAAGAGATAAGGAGAGGTTATTTATGCCCGCTGTGCCAAGCCTCATCATTGCCTCTATGTTCTTTTTACTCTTTTATGCTGTGATGGGTACATACGCTTTCCCGTTTTTCCCTGGTTTTATGCTGGGATACCTTTTATATGGAAGTATGCACTATGCTATCCACGCCTGGAACCCACCCTTTAAATGGATGAAAGGGCTTTGGAGAAATCATCACCTGCACCATTACAAAGACATGGACATGGGCTTTGGCGTTAGCTCCACTTTATGGGACCATGTATTCGGCACCATGTTCGATCTTAAAAAAGAGAAAGAAGACAAAGAAAAAGTAAAAGAGTTGATGTATTAAGTTGCTAAGCTTTCACCCCGGCGTTCAATTAATAATAGCGTTGCTCGTTACCATTTTTCTTCTTCGGGAATATCTTCCGCAGGTTTAAACATTTTTCTTGCAGCAATTTTTTGTTGTTGCCGTTCAATTATAAGGTCGGCAATTATACCCGCAGCATCTTCGCTGGCGTGTTGATGTAACATTTCTTTGAGCTTTTGTTCGCTCACGTCCATACGGTACAATATCTGGATGAGATCTTCAAAATGATGTATAATCATTTCATTGATAGCTGTTCGCAGGCGCTCCCTGAGGTTGGGTGATAATAATACATCATCTGCCTGCGAATGAATTACCTCGTTCAGCAATTCTTCGTGCTTGTTTAATGGAGTCATGCCCGGATATTATTTTTGAAAATTAATCACTGGAACTTTTCCAAAACACCCAATCCAAACAACGCAAAGTCGTACTTAGCCGGATCCGCAGGGTCTAAGGTTTTCATGGTGCTGGTGAGTTCAACTGCTGCAAGCCAATCGGTGCTATTTCTTTCCAGCAAATTAAAATGCCTCGCTACCCTTGCCACATGCAGGTCCAATGGTATTACCAGCTGGGAAGCATCGATGTTTTTCCATATTCCAAAATCCACGCCATTATTGTCTTTTCTCACCATCCATCGCAAAAACATATTGATCCTTTTGCAGGCAGATTTTTTTTGCGGAGAAGCAATATGCTTCAATGTTCTCGGGGGTACATGCGGTAAGGAAAAAAAATACCGGTAAAATCCGTTCAAAGCATTCTCCACATTTTCGTCTTCCTTTTGCATCCACTTCGTAAACGCTGTTTCCAGGGAAGGATTTTGTGAATAGTGTTCCTTGAAGAAAGATACAAAATACAAAAGGTCTGTGGTATTAAATGTGCGATGCTTAAATGATAATAATCGCTTTAAATCGTTGTCGGTATGGTTCACACAAAACTCGTGGGGAGCATTATCCATCAATTGCATCAGCTCCCTGCATTTATTGATAATGGTAGCCCTGTTGCCCCAGGCGAAACTTGCCGCAAAAAAACCGGCGATCTCTTTATCCGCTTTTTTAGAAAACCAGTGCGGAACGGAAACGGGGTCGTTCTCAATAAAAAAAGGGCGGTTGTATTCCCGCACCTTTGTATTTAAAAAATCTTTGAGTTTCTCGTCCATCATGTTTACCTGGTTTTATAAGGCCGCACTCAGCCAATTGCCTGCTCCAGGTCGGCAATCAGGTCGTCCACGTCTTCAATGCCTACACTCAATCGTATTAAACCATCGCCCAGGCCATTTTTAATTCTTTCTTCCCTTGGTATGCTGGCGTGCGTCATGCTTGCAGGATGATTGATGAGTGATTCAACGCCACCTAAACTTTCTGCCAGGGAAAATACCCTGGTGGCAGATAATACTTTGGTAGCAGCTTCCACGGTATCATCCTTCAATGTAAAACTCATCATGCCACCGAAGCCCCTCATCTGTTTTTTAGCTACATCATAATTATGATGGTCTTCAAAGCCGCACCAATATACTCTTTTCACTTTGGGATGCCGGCGCAGCCAGTGTGCAATTTTTTCACCGTTCTCACAATGTTGTTTCATGCGAACATGGAGCGTTTTTATTCCCCTCAATACCAGGAAACAGTCCATAGGGCCGGGAACGGCACCACAACTTTTCTGGATAAAGTACAATTGTTCTCTCAATGCTGCATCATTCATCATGAGTGCCCCCTGTATTACATCGCTATGGCCTCCCAGGTATTTGGTGGAAGAATGCATTACAATGTCGGCGCCCAGGTCCAGCGGGTTTTGCAAATAAGGAGAAGCAAAAGTATTGTCAACGCAAAGCAGCGCATTTGCAGATTTTGAAATGGCAGCTACAGCAGCAATATCAGTGATATTCATCAAGGGGTTAGTAGGTGTTTCAATCCAGATGAGCTTTGTATTTGCTGTTACAGCATTTTTAATATTAGTAGCATCGGTGGTATCAACATACTTAAACTTAATGCCAAATTTTTCAAACACTTTGGTGAACAGGCGATAGGTTCCGCCATACATGTCACTTCCGGCTATTACTTCATCTCCCGGTGCCAATAATTTTATTACCGCATCGGTTGCCGCTACCCCGCTACTGAAGGCAAGGCCAAAATTGGCATTTTCCAGTAAGGCTAATGCTTCTTCCAAAGCCTTTCGTGTAGGATTTTGACTCCGGGCATATTCAAAACCTTTGTTTACACCGGGTGCAGACTGCACGTAAGTGGAGGTTTGAAAGATGGGTGTCATTATGGCCCCTGTGGAAGGATCAGGCTCTGCGCCTGCATGAATAATTCTTGTCGCTAATTTTTTCGAACGTAAATCTCCTGTACTCATACAAAATAATTTGAACGACAAAAATAAGCATTATTAAAGGAGTGGTGAATTCTTACAT
>CBFGLL010000112.1:0-7381 GCA_965649585.1 uncultured Chitinophagaceae bacterium
CAATACCATTCAACAGCATTTTCCTCAAATTCCGCTGGAAGCAATATTAACATGGGCCACCTGGAACGGCGCAGCAGCGCTGGGTTTGCAACAGCAGTATGGAAGTTTTGATAAAGGGAAGACCCCGGGGCTTGTGCTCATCAACAACGGGCAGTGCCGCAGGTTGCGTTAAAATTTTGATAGCTGGTATATTGGGGCTTTGTGCTTGCAGGCACATTGCCATCAACACTTATCTTTGCGGCGTGAATTTTTTAGATAAATACCAGGTAGTGATAGGGCTGGAAGTGCATGCACAGTTGCTCACTAAAAGCAAGCTGTTTTGTGGCGACAGTATTGAATTTGGTGCTGAGCCAAATACACAGGTGAGTGCTATTTCCCTGGCACATCCCGGCACCCTGCCGGTAATGAATGAAAAAGTAATTGAGCTGGCCATTCGCCTTGGCCTTGCCTTACACTGCAACATAACACGAGCGCATTATTTTGCCCGTAAAAATTATTTTTATCCTGACTTGCCCAAAGGATACCAGGTGAGTCAACATTCAGCACCAGTGTGTACAGGTGGTTATCTAAGTATTCAAACCGAAGAGGGAGAGAAAAAAATAATGCTCAACCGCATTCACATGGAAGAGGATGCAGGCAAAAGCATACACGACCTGGAAGAAAATTTTACCTGTGTTGACCTGAACAGGGCTGGCACTCCGTTATTAGAAATTGTAACGGAGCCCTGCATTCACAGTGCTGCAGAAGCTTTTTCATTTTTAACAGGCCTGCGTAAATTATTGCGTTGGTTACAAGTGTGCGATGGTAATATGGAAGAAGGAAGTATGCGCTGCGATGCCAATATTTCCATTCGCCCTAAAGGAGAATCCAAACTGGGAACAAGGGTGGAGGTAAAAAATCTCAACAGCATCCGCAATGTAAAAAAAGCCATTGAAGCAGAAGTGGAAAGATTGATCATATTGGCCGAAAATAAAGAACCGATCGTACAGGAAACCCGGAGTTTTAATGCGGACAACGGCACTACATTTTCGTTGAGAAGCAAAGAGGAGGCAGATGATTATCGCTATTTTCCCGAACCCGATCTGCCGGCATTTTTTATTAGTGAAGAAGAGATCAACCAGGTAAAATTAAATTTGCCTTTGTTGCCGGCGCAACTGGAAGAAGCGTACAGGATACAATATGGCCTTAGTGATTATGATGTAAAAGTGATTTGTGCTGATAAAGATGATGCAGATTTTTATCAAGCTATTATCAGCCATTGCCCACATTACAAGGCAGCGGCTAACTGGATGCTTGGCCCCGTAAAAGCCTGGTGCAACGAAAACGAAAAAGAGTTTAAAGATTTTCCGCTTCAAGCTTCCCAACTTGCGGATTTAATCAACTTTACAGAAACGGGTGCGGTAAGTTTTAATGTTGCCAGTACAAGATTATTGCAAGCCTGTATTGCGCAGCCTGGTGCGTCGCCGGCTACACTTGCAGAGCAACTCAACCTGCTGCAGGAAAGAGATAGTGCCACCATGGAGCAATGGGTTGCAGAAACGCTGGCCTCCATGCCTGATAAAGTGAAAGAATATAAATCAGGTAAAAAAAATCTTTTAGGACTTTTTGCGGGCCATGTAAAAAAGCTGAGCAAAGGGAAAGCGGATATGCAACTCGTTCATAAAATTTTAGAACAACAATTAAATAAATAAAGTAGCTATGAAGTTAATTATGTATCTCAGCATTGCTTTTGCAGCATTGATGATGTTGGCTTGTAATCAAAAATCAAAGGAAGGTGCTTTTACCTTACACGGCCAGGTAAAAAATATTCCTGATCAGCAGGTGTACCTGGAGCAATTATATTTTAGCCAGCAGGATCCGCAGGTGCTTGACACTGCAGAAGTAAAGTCGGGAAAATTTCAGTTGTCGTCGGTGGCAAACGAAGAGGGCCTGTATCGCATTCGTTTCCAAAACATGAACAGCGGTTTTGTATTCATTAATGATAAACCCGACATCAATTTTACTGCAGACATAAATGATGTAAGCCTGGAAGGCCCTGTATTTACCAGCCCTGCGAATACTGCTTTAAAACAACTGATTATTAATATTGACGGGCAAAGACGCCAACTGGTAGCAGCCAGCGATGCGATAGACAGTTTGAAAAAAATAAATGGCAGCGACAGTTTATTGGCGGTAGAAACCATAAAACTCCGGGGTATCAACGACAAGTTTAACCAGTTCATCACAAAATACATTGATACCAGTTCTCAACCTGTGGTTACCATGTTTGCGTTGGGCTACACCCAGTCTATTGACCCGGCCCTGTTGAAACCAATCGTACCTACGCTCACAAAACGTTTCCCCAATCACCAGGGGATTGCAGGCATCGTAACACAGTTTAATCAAATGATTGCTGAAATGGAAAACCCGCAACAATCAACTGGTCAGGTTGGTGTGGGAAGCATGGCGCCGGAGTTAACCATGAACGATGAGCAAGGCAAACCATTTTCCCTGAGTTCACTTAAAGGAAAATATGTGCTGGTAGATTTTTGGGCGAGCTGGTGTGCACCATGCAGGGGCGAAAATCCAAATGTGGTGGAAGCCTATAACAAATTCAAGGATAAAAACTTTACCATCTTGGGAGTATCATTGGATGATAATAAAGACAAATGGGTGAAAGCTATTAAAGACGACGGCCTTGTGTGGAAACATGTGTCAGATTTAAAAGGTTGGCAGAGCGCCAGCACACAGATTTTTGGATTCAATGCTATTCCGTATAATATATTGATAGATCCGCAGGGGAAGATCATTGCCTCCGGCCTTAGGGAATCTGCCTTGCACACTAAACTGGCCGAGGTACTTAAGTAAGATCAATTTAATTTTAACTAATATGAATCAGCAAAAGAAGTTAGCTTTGCTGTTCCAAAAAAATGATATGAAAAAATATTTCTTCCTTTTAATGATGGTTTTTAGCGGGTTGCTGGTTAATGCACAACCTCCTGCGGGGGATGCCAAACCAGGCGATTTTTACGGTGAAAAAGTGAGCCCTGATGGCGCTGTGGCATTGGCAGATATAGCTTCTAAAATGAAAAATGATGAAGCTGTGAATGCAAAATTCACTGCTAAAATATTAGAAGTGTGTTCTAAAAAAGGTTGCTGGTTAAAACTGGCCATAGACGACAAAACCACCGCCTTCGTAAAAATGAAGGATTATGGATTTTTTGTTCCCACTGCAGCACAAGGAAAAACAGTGGTAATTGATGGCGAACTTAAAAACAAACTAGTATCTGTTGCAGAATTGAGGCACTATGCAGAAGATGCAAAAAAATCGGAGAAAGAAATTGCTGCTATTACAGAACCTCAGAATGAGTTGAGGGTTGTAGCAAAAGGTATTGCTATTGTAGAATAAGCATAAACCATATCAACGATAGAAACCCGCCGTAGAGCGGGTTTTTTTTATTTAATCAAGTGAGTGGATGGTATGGATTACCACACCCCAGATGCTGAAATCGGCAAACTCAGCGAGGTTAATGGTTTTGAAGCGATCATTTTCCGGTATCAGAAAGGCTGAACTAAAGTTTTTGTGGAATCGCCTCACCAAAGTTTCTCCGTTCAGGATGGCAACCACTACCCGGCCATTTACATTTTTAACGGAGCGATCCACCACCAGGATATCATTGTCAAAAATGCCGGCATCTTTCATAGCATCCCCTTTCATCCGGAAAAAATAGGTAGCTGATTTGTTGCGGATCAGCTGTTCGTTCAGGTCAATTTCCGACTGCAGGTTTTCTCCCGAAGGCATTCCAAATCCCCTGTTGACGGGCTTTTGCGCCGGTTTCTCCCCTGCTCGTTTATGGCCATTGTTAGCCGCACTATAGAACTGGTCGTCCATTTTTTCTATTTTACGTAAAACTAAAGTATTTAGTTATTAATGGCTAATAAAATTAGTAAATATTATTTTTTATGGCCCTGCAACACCGCTTTTAGCTAAGGTTTTGCACAGGAAATGCACATATTACAAATTGTTCTAAATGGGGCATTCATATTGAATTACAGTGATAAAGGGTAGTTAAAAAACTAATCAATTTAGTTTTTAATTACTAATTTGTTTAGCTTTAATTTCTAAATTATGTATAAGATGTTACTCACAGGCAGCATAACCCCCAGTTACCAGGTGTATGAGTACCTATTGGTTTTAAGCCCCAATGAAGCCCTGAGGGAAAAAATACAAAAAGTAAAACAGCAGTTTTTTGATGATTATAAAGCTTCTTCGGCATTGTATGGAAAGCCACATATTGCACTGGTTAATTTCCTGCAATTTGAAATGAGGGAGGAGCGAATCGTAAACAGGTTAAATACCATCAGCCAGGGCTATCACCCCATTAAAGTGGAGATGAAAGATTTTGGATGTTTCCCATCTCACACTATTTTCATCAACATCAGTACTAAAGACCAGGTGCAGTCATTGGTTAAAACCATCAGGACAGAAACCCAGTTGCTGATGAAACTGAACAACGATAACAAACCGCATTTTATGCTGGAGCCTCACATCAATATTGCCCAGAAATTAAAGCCCGGGCAGTTTCAAAGGGCGTGGGTTGAATATAGCCAAAAACATTTTACCGGGCGATTTGTGGCAGATAGTATGTTATTGCTCAAGCGGCCACTGGGAGAATGGAATTACCAGATTGTAAAAAGATTTGATTTCCAGAATATGCCTGTGAATACGGTGCAGGGGGGTCTCTTCGATAATCTTGGCTAAAAGCGGTAGAAATCTGATGACACGAATTGAAGCGAATTACACGAATTGGTTTGTAGAAACTTCCGGTAATTAGCTCATGTATTTAATCCTTGTAATTCGGAAAAATTCGTGTAAATAATTTACTTCACGTATTGCAAAAATAATTTCTCCAAAGTTTCATCTTCATTAAAACAGAGGCCAGGGTGCACTTTGCTGGCTTGTATTACCGTGCTGCGGGTGGCAGTTAACCATCGAAAACGTTCTGGCTGATCAAGGGTTGATATAAGGCTGTCTGTTTTTTTTCCCAGGGCAATATTTTCAAAGGACTGCAGGTTTTGTTTAATGAATTCTATATCAGCTTCGGGGTACAAACACAACAATTTCTGTTCATGCAGCTCATATTTGCACTTGAGGTATTTTTCCTTTTTGCAGAAAAGTACAATCCCCGCATTGATAAACTCTTCCCGTTCTACCCTCGGTACAATCCTTATCACCGCATATTCGTATAATTTATTTTGCTGCATTTGTAATCTGGTTTACGAAT
Source organism: uncultured Chitinophagaceae bacterium (assembly GCA_965649585.1). Taxonomy (GTDB): domain Bacteria; phylum Bacteroidota; class Bacteroidia; order Chitinophagales; family Chitinophagaceae; genus Ferruginibacter. The sequence continues at coordinate 5,265 of CBFGLL010000112.1, forward strand.
ATAGAAGAATTGGCGATGCGTGTATTTAAAAAATGAATATAGGATTCTCGTATTTGTTGCGGCTGCATTTCGTCTTCCCATTGCAGCCATTCATCGGGCACAAGGTTCACCACAGCAGTTATGGCTTCTGCAGTTAAGCGTTCTTTCATAAACTGATCTGCTTTTTCTACTTCTTTCGCAAACGGCAATAACACATGATCCTTTACCTGCACGAATGGTTTCAAAATATAATCTTCCCGCTGCTCCCAACTGTGATGAAAATACAAAGCGGCTCCATGGTCAATCAACCATAGTTCTTTGTTCCAAAGCAGCATATTGGTGTTGCGGGCTGTTCGGTCCACATTGAGCAACAGCGCATCCAGCCAAACGATTTTAGCAGCGGTTAAAGGATCAGGATGTGTAACTGCTGCATCAAAACTTACGGAACCGGATAGATAATGCAAAGCGAGGTTAAGACCCGTGCTTGCTTTCAGCAGGTCCTGGATTTCTTCATCGGGTTCAGTTCTGCCAAAAGCTTCATCCAGTTGCGCAAACACAATTTCTGGAACCATTAAACCTGTTTTCCTGGCAAGTTCACCGCCAATCAACTCTGCTATTAATGCTTTAATTCCCTGTCCGGCTCCCCGGAATTTTAATACGTATAAAAATCCATCATCGCCTTCAGCAATGGCAGGCAGAGAGCCACCTTCCCGCAGTGGCGCCAGGTAGCGGGTTACATTTATCGTCCTTATTTCAACTCCACTCATGTTGTAAAAATAAAACAAGTTGATCTGCTTCATTCATAAGGGCTTCAGCAACCCTTTTCCAAGCAGTAATAAAAACTACGAAACTTAGTAATAAAAGCTAAAAAAATTAGTAATTTAGCGTTGATTAATCTACATGAAAAATAAAAAATTACCAGTAGTCGAAGTACAGGAGCGTTCCGGTGATTCACAGGAAAATCCTGCAACAGATGTATACAAGTACGGGAGGGGCGCACAATTCAACACAAAAAACAGGTTTCTCAAAAATGAAACCAGCAAAGAACATGTGGAAGCTATTGACGATTGGGAGGAGTCAAATGCAAAGACCCAGTACATAGAAATGCAGTCAAAAACGATTGTAAACAAAGTGGAGAGCGAGGATGTAAGAATGCAGTACAGCATGAATCCATATGCGGGTTGTGAACATGGTTGTATTTATTGTTTTGCCCGCAATGTGCACGAATACTGGGGCTACAGTGCCGGTTTAGATTTTGAACAAAAGATCCTGGTGAAAAAAAATGCACCGGAATTATTGCGAAAATTTTTGTTGCACCCTAAATGGGATGCCACACCAATTATGCTTAGCGGCAACACGGATTGTTATCAGCCTGCTGAACAAAAATACCGGCTCACACGAAAAATGCTGGAAGTATGTAACGAGTTCAATCAACCGGTGGGCATTCTCACAAAAAACAGTTGGATCATAAAAGATAAGGACGTATTGCAGGAGATGGCGAAAAAAAATATTGTATCGGCGATGGTCTCTATCACTTCGCTTGATGAAGAACTGCGGCGGTTCATGGAGCCACGCACCGTTTCTGCAAAACAGAAATTAAAAGTAATTGAAGAACTGAGTAAAGCAGGTGTGCGAATGGGTGTGATGATGGGTCCCATGATCCCCGGGTTAAACGAACATGAAATGCAACGTATCATGAAAGCAGCATCAGATAACGGGGCCACTTTTTCAGCCTATACCTTTATTCGGTTGAATGGTGCCATCAAGTTTTTATTTCATGATTGGTTGTATAAAAATTTTCCTAACCATGCGGATAAAGTATGGCATTTAATTGAACAAAGCCATAATGGCAAAGTGAATGACAGTCGCTTTGGAGTAAGGATGAGGGGCGAGGGAAACATTGCACAAATGGTGGCTCAGCAATATAAAAAGTACGGTAAGCTGTATCATTTAAATGCGGAAGAGTGGAGCCTGGACAGCACTAAATTTTGTGTGCCGGGTGCACAGGGAAAATTATTTTAATAACAGGGTTCAATTGTTTTGAGCCTTTGAATACTTACCTCAAAAAATATATGGATCGAACCCAGGAAAAACTTTCCATACTCGCCGATGCGGCCAAGTATGATGTGAGCTGCTCC
>CBFGLL010000113.1:0-7379 GCA_965649585.1 uncultured Chitinophagaceae bacterium
CCCCTGAAAAAACGATCATTTTCTGTATAGTTGGGTACACCCGATGAGTGCGTTAGCAAATGATGTACTGTAATGCTGTCGCCGGTTTCCCTTCGGTAGTTGGTAAGATAGGTAGTGATGGGTTTATGTAAATCTATTTTTCCTTCATTTACCAATTGCATGATCAGCATGGAGGTAAATTGTTTGGTAATGGAACCTACCCGGAATTTTGTTTGCGTTGTATTAGGAATATTCCATTCAAAATTGGCCATTCCTGCCGCAGACTGATGAATAACTTTTCCATTTTCTGCCACCAGGATTGCACCATTGAAAAGGTTTTCCGATGCATAATGATTTACCAGTTGCTGAATTTTTTCAGATTTACTTTGGGCAAAACCCACTGAGTTAAAAAAGACAAGGGTCAATAGAAAAAATTGTTTTTGAACTTGCATGATGTTATTTTTTTCGAACTTAGTTTTTGATAGAAGTATCTTGGTTAAGCTGCGGTGATTCATGTTTGTGAGAATTATTTTATCCCTTAAGCAATGTTTTCAAAAACTCCTGCACTGCTGTTGATCTTCCAATGGGTTCCAGGAAAAAATTGAACAGATTCACTGCTGCAGCTATCCAGGTAGCCGGGTGTTTTAATTTATTGAATTTCCATGCGCCTAAAAACAGCATCGCAAGTATGATCCCGTTGGAAAGGAAAATAGATGGCATAATATCCACGTCCGGCCATTGATTTCGCATCATGGCGATATGTACATTCTGGATACCTCTTCCTAAGGCAGGCATCATAATCATAAATACTGTAGAAATCAACCACCAGGCATGATGTTCCAGTTGTTTGCGATGAATGATGCTTTTGATCACTGCATATCCAAATGCGATGATCATCACTATTTCAACCGCTGCTACGCCAAAGAAAAACCAGGGTTCAAAAGGTCCGAAGCGCTCCGGCATGTCGGCTGATTTTTCAGCGGATGCAATATCCCTGTGCAACATGCTGAACGCCGTAATACAAACTGCGCCGGCTATGAACATACCTATAATTCCATTTGTTCTGTGCCGGGCCATTTGCCCATGCGTGGCATAATAGGGTTGAAGGATGAGGTAGAGGTACCATATTGTACCCGTCCAGTAATGAACATGTACACTCCATGCATTTTCAGTAAAATCGCCCCAGTAGTCCCTGAAAATGCCGAATTGCATAAACAGCATCGGTATAATCATCCAGGCGTGAAGGGTTTTGTATTTGTTCATGATTTTACATTATCATTCGGCAATATGTAGTCACTGTTGTTCGACCCGGAGGCTGTTGTTTTTTTTGCAATAGGTAACCATTTGCCATAAGTCAACATCCGCCACACCCATTCCAGCGGGCCATACTGAAAGTAAGATAACCATATCCTGCTGTATAATACCTGGAAGATGAACACCCCAACTGCCACTGGCATAAATAGGCTGGGACCTGCTTTTACGCCCAGGCCAAGCCCAATACCGTAGTAGATGATGATACCCATCACAGACTGCATAATGTAATTGGTAAGAGCCATGCGGCCCACGTGCCGCAGCGGCAACAGCAGCCAGTTAAGTTTACCATCAGTATACCATAGTGCAAGTGTAGCTGCATAACCCATGGCGAGGGGCGTTACATTTAATGCATAAAAAACGGTGTCCCAGATACCGGCAGGTTTTGGTAAACGTTCCCCATCAAATTCAACATAAGCATGAATGATGCCCGCTACAATACCGATACCAAGCCCCCAGAACTGAACTTTTTTGAGAAGGGATTTATATGCTTCAAGCCGGGTATAGATAAGGTTTCTGCCTACATACAAACCCACCAGAAACATCGCAAGCACTTTCATGGGTCGATTGCTGTCCAGTCGTAAAAATGCGCTCCACCAAAAGCCGCTGCGGTTCCAGTCGAGGATACTATCGTAGTCTTTGTGCACGATCAACCAGTTGCGGGCATTTTCTTCAGTAATACCAACTGAGGCATCTGTTGCCAATGCTTTTTTGAAGAATGGATTGGCGATATTCCATTTTCCTTCGGAAATAATTTTTAACGTATCTGCCAGGATAGGGGATAGCAACAGTACCACTGCAATGCTGATCAATGCCCTGTTGCTTACATTTCTAAAAGCCGGTAAAAGCATGCCGAACACAGCATAAAACAAAAGGATGTCGCCATCCCACAGCAGGTAAATATGAGCAATGCCGAATAACATTAAAAATGCGAGCCGGCGATAAAATAAAAGTATGCCATCATTGCCTGCAGCTTTTTTATTGTAGAGAAAAACGGAAAAACCAATGCCGAATAACAAGGAAAAAAGCGAATAGAATTTGCCATCTATCAATGCAAAATGCACCCATGATAACACTTTGTCGATGGATGCGGTAGGCCAGGTGGCGGTTTCGGCCGGGGCCTGCATCACGTATTGCGAAAAAACGGCAGAGTTGGCCAGGAATATACCGAGTAATGCAAAGCCTCGTAATATATCGAGAATGTCGGCTCGTTCGCTGGGTTGAATGGGTTGGGCTTTTGACATATTTTTTTGATTAGGAAATTTTGCCGGAGGCTGTAGTTGATCTTTTAAAGTTATAAGCAACGGAAGGCCACCATACCATGATGATCTCCGCAAAGATCAGTGGCACGAATGACCAGAAGTATTCCTGCACCACCCGCCGGAACGTGTTGTCTTCAATGGTTCCAAATAAAAATTCAAGTGAAATAATATCATCTACCCTTACAAACACAAATGCCAATACGCACACATAACTGCGCACCATCATTTGCCGGTGTACTTTAATATTTCTATTACGGATGGCTACCCAGGCAAAAAGGGTTGACAGTACTGCAAAAACGGTCAACAGAAACAATGAAATGCGGCAGGGTACACAGGCACTGATTAAAGATAAACGTCCTGCAGAAATACCGATGAGCCCAATCCCAAGCATGTACAGCTTTCCACTAAAGCGGTGGAATTTCATATAACGGTTGCGGATAAACGACCAGAATTGAAAAGGCCCAAGGAGCAGGGTGAGGGTGCCACCAAACATATGCATGGATACCCAGAGTTGATTCTGAAAAAAGCTGTTGCCCCACATCCTGCTGCGATAGCCATAGAAATAGGCTATCACATTGTCCAGGAAAAAATAGACAGATAGAAGTATAATGCCCACCCAAAGGATAAATAGCAAGAATCTCTTTAGTAAAAGAAGCGGCATAAGGATCAGTTAAGGTATGCATTAAGATATATCACAAACTCAGTATTTGCAACTGTTCGGTTAAATTAAAGTTCAGCCGGTTGCTGGCATAAACAGTTTACTCAACGACCGGTTTTATTTAGGTTATGGTAACATTCGGTACCTGGCATCGGTCCACAAGAAATCCCCGGCTGGCCCGGGGATGTGCTTATTGCTGCATCATTTTTAAAATAGATAGAAAAAACGTTTGGATATTAATATTCCAGTTTCCATATTTTATTTGACGGGGTTCCATTTACAGTTCCTCCTGCCAGGTAAACAACGTTGTTTAAAAAGATTACCGCATGTCCACCCATTAGTTGCGAAAATTCACCTACTGCCCAGGTCATAGCTACAGGATCGTAAATATCAACTTTTAAATTGCCCTGGGCATCCGTTGAAAAAAATAAAATTTTGCTGTTTTTTACAATTGCTGTGCTAAATGCCGGCCTTGACAATAGCTGTGTGGAGACAGTTCCTTGTTCCACGTCATTTATTTCGATACTGCATGTTAATGATGGTGACGTATAGTTGCCAGATCCGCCAGCCCAATATAGTTTGTTGCCAAAAGCAATACCTGCGTGGCCTGCCCTTGGCTCACTCAAAGACGACAATGACCATGTATTGGTTGCATTATCATATATCTCAATTTTAGGGGACACATGGAAAATATTGCCCGTGTAAGTACTTCCCCCTGAAAAGTAAATCTTACCGTTTAAAACGGCGGGGGTAGGACCGTATTTTGCTTCACTTAAAGAAGCCATTGACCAGGTATGGGTGCTGATATCATACATGTCCACCCTGGTATTCCGGTTTGGTCCGGTGAACCCACCATCGCCACCAACAAATAGCACTTTGTTTCCTATTGTGGCTGCAGTTATAGAGTGACCCGCAGTACTTAACTGGCTAACAGACCAACTGTTGGTTGCAGTATTGTAAATGTCGACCGTTTTAACCGGCCAGGTTCCATCTCCAATTTCTCCCCCGGCAAAAAAGATATAATCTCCTGCATGGATAGTGGCCATCAAATGTCTTGCCTCGCTCAATTCTGCCAGGGACCAGCTTTGTGCAGAAACATCATAGATATCTACTCTTTTGGTAAATCCTGCACCTGGGACGCCGCCTCCAAATAATATCTTGCCGGCTCCCCATGCAATCGAGGCAAACCTAAGTTCCGGTATTGTGGCAATTGGAGTAAGTGGCATATTTATTACAGGCCTGGACCCATCGCAGGTTGGGATTGCAACCTGCACAGTTACCAGCACGGTATCTGTGGAATACAGACCGCCGACATCTGTCACTTTTAATTCAAATTGGTAAACCCCTTGCTGCAGGTTTGACACTTCTGTTTGTACGCTGCTGTTGTTGTTAAAACTAAAGGAAGAAGGGCCTTCAATTTTTGACCAAAGAAAGCCGCTGATATTGTTGTCAGGATCAGATGATCCGGATCCGTCAAGTGAAACAGTATGGGTTGGCAGGCTGATACTTATATCGTTTCCTGCTCTTGCAATCGGTGGGCGGTTGATTGCTGTATCATCTACCGTCACCCGCACAGTATCTTTTGCCGTAACGCCATCATCGTCTGTAACGCTGAGTTCAAAATGGAAAATTCCCTCTATGAAATTGTTCGCTGCCGACACTGCTACGGAGGGATTTTGAATTATAATTACAGCAGGTCCGGAAATTATTCTCCAGTTCCATACAATTATTTGGCCATCCGTGTCAAATGAGTTAGCACCATTCAGTACCAGGCTGTCGGTGGGTAAAATGAGTAAGGTATCATTTCCTGCAACCGCAATTGGTGGAAGATTTTCTTGGGCATTGCAGTCCTGGCATGATAACTCTTTTTGACAAGAGCTTATGGTAATTAAGCTAAGCAGAAAGCAGCCCTTTAAGTATAGCAGCATCTTTTTCATGACCAGGATTTAAAAAACTTACCATGAAGGATATCTTTAATTAAAGCTGCTGCGTTTTCCTTGCATTTGTGCCGGGCAATAGATTTGGGAGACTAAACTTATACAAGTTTTTTGTTTATTGCAATACCTAAATTGTTTTACTGCCGGTGGAGCTTCGCCGCTCGTGGAAAGGCGAGAAAAATAAATAGTAGAATGCCTGTGTTAAAGGGACTCGTCAGAAACTAGTTTTTGCGTTTTTCAAGTTTTTCAATTCGCTCTATCAATTTTTTGATCAAAGCCTGCTGTTGATCTATAATTCTCTGCTGTTCTTTCACTGCTGCCAGGGCAACGCCGGCCGGGTCGATAGTAGAAATTGCTTTGTCGTCATCACCCAGTGCGAAGATCCTGTAGAAATCCTGTGCCATGGGGCCGATATGAAACACGCCCTGCTCTCCCTTGTAACTCCACTTGCTGATTGGAAGCAACTTCACTTTTGCTAAAAGATCTGCGCCATCTATCTCCCTGATATTTTCTTTTTTATGAACATCACTTACGTTCACCCAGGTTCCTGCAGCACTGAGATAAGCGCCATTGCCATTCGTAACGTCATCACCCACCTGTAAAACGCCGGTAACAACATTTCGACCGAAACCCCAACGACTTACGCTGCTATTACCAAACCTCATACTATTGGATGCACTAACCGAAGTATTGTAACCGATGGCAGTAGCATTGGTGAGTCCCGTGGCTGAAACATCAGAATTGTATCCTATGGCGGTATTGTAAGTTCCGGTAGTGTTCACGCTGAGGGAAGAATAACCGATGCCCGTGTTTCCGTCGCCGTTAATGTTGTTAGAAACTGCATAACTGCCAAGGCCGGTATTGGAGTTACCGTCCTGGCTATCAAAGAGTGTATTAAAACCAATACCTGTATTATGTATGCCATTTATGTTGCTGGTCAAAGCAAAACTACCATTCGCAGTGTTATAGGTACCTGTATTATTTATGAGAGACTCAAATCCCGTGGCAGTGTTATTTGAACCGGTGACATTATTTGCCAATGACTTTGAACCAACAGCGGTATTATTGAAACCAGAAGCGTTTTTCAACAATGCGGAGTCACCAATCGCCACCAGGAAAGATTGGCTAAGATTATTTGAAAGAGCACGTGTTCCTAAAGCCACCGATGAATTACCAGAAATATTCTTTCCCATGGCATTATACCCCAGTGCAAGGTTATGATTACCGGTGGTATTGTCGGGCAAGGCATAAGTTCCAACAGCTGTGTTGTAACCACCACTTATATTGTCCCATAATGTAGCATCTCCCACGGCCACGTTAAAGCTGCCACTTGTATTTAATTCCATGGAATACTGGCCCAAAGCTGTATTGTCACGACCGTCTATATTGTTTCTTAAGGAGAACCCACCCACGGCCACGTTAAAGCTGCCACTGACATTTTGCTTTAGCGCCTGGTCTCCAACTGCGGTGTTTCTAAAACCCGTGGTATTTGATTGCAAAGCATTAGAACCAAAAGCGCTGTTGCCTTCCAGGCCGCCTACGATGCTGTTTTGTAGCGCCCTGTCTCCTACGGCTGTATTGTTAGATCCCGATGTGTTGCTCGCCAGCGCTAAATAGCCTATGGCTGTGTTGGATGTTCCATTTATATTTTGTTTAAGGGTTTCATATCCAAATGCAGAGTTGGTTGATCCTCCCGTATTTGATTGCAATGACCTTACACCAAATGCTGAGTTATAAAAACCAACGGTATTTTCAAGGGCGCCGGGCCCTAAAGCAACTCTTCCCAGGCTTATTTGGCCGGCATACTGGTTGTTTACTTTAAAAATTAAGGGATTGAGATCTGTTGTTCCAATAAAATTTTCGGCGGCATTAATTCCTGCGTTTCCCTTGGTTCCCCAGGTTTTATGCGTAGCAGGCAGCTCCGACCATGATGCACCTGTGTAAAACCAAAAGCTGCCGCTATCTGTATCAAATAAAATTAATCCGTTGGGGGGAGAAGATATCGCATTACGCTGAGCTGTAGTCATCCGTGGAATCAGGATGCCTTTCTCTGTGCTCTTGATATCGAGGATGGCTTTCGCATCCGGTGCAGAGCCGTCGTTATTGATAGAAAGGTTTTGATTTTGACCATATGTCAACGACATAGATGAAATAAGCAGCACTAACAAGATAACTTTCATAATCGAGCGTTTTATACAGGTAAGGTAAACTGATGAATAGAAATTAACGCCC
>CBFGLL010000114.1:0-7306 GCA_965649585.1 uncultured Chitinophagaceae bacterium
TGGTAGAAGAGGATCAAACCAAAAAATCGAAACAGAGAGAACTGCTGCAACTTGAATTAAACAACCTGGGCGAAAGCCGCAAACATTTGCTGGTTCAAGCTACCAGCGGAAAACCATTGAAAGAAGTGGCCAGCCAGTTAAATGTATCCTATGCTTACCTCAGGAAAAGGAAAACAGAGTTAGTGGGAACGCTTGCCAGGAGGGTGCGTGGCTGCGCCGAATTTGCCGTGCTGGCAAGCATGGCATAAGAAATAGCACCCGGTTTGCTACCCAAGGCGCTGTTTAGCCGCTTCGTATAAAATAATACCAGCAGCCACGGACACATTGAGCGACTCAAATTTACCCGGCATGGGTATCGCCATTTTCTCATCGCAAATTTTCATCAGCGCCGGGTAAACCCCGTGCTCTTCTCCTCCCAGCACGATGGCACATGGTTCTTTAAAATCACAGTCAGCTATTTGTTTCGAGGCTGTCATTTCAGAAGCATACACTTTTATTCCGTTTAAATGCATTTCGTCTACCGCTTTCATCAGGCTGGGTACCCGGCATATATTCAATAACTCCAGCGCACCTGCGGAGGTTAAAATAGCATCTTCATTTAGTGCGCCAACACCTTTCTCAGGGATAATAATGGCCTGGGCTCCCATTGCGTAAGCACTACGGGCAATGGCGCCGATGTTCCTGATATCGGTAATACCATCCAACATCACAAACAAAGCCGTTTCCCCGTTTTCAACAACGAATGAAATAACCGACTGCAATTCCTGGTATTGGATTTTTGAGATCTGTGCAACACAGCCCTCGTGGTTACTTACATTTAAATTATTGAGTTTTTCTACAGGCACTTTACTCACCGGCGTCATTTGGCTGGCGGCCAATGCTTTAATTTCATCCACCCAATCGCCCTTGGCATTGGCTTGCACAAAAATTTTTTCTAACTGCTGCCCTTGCAGCAAGGCTTTTTTCACTGCTTCTCTGCCTACGACCAGCGTATTTTTTTTCGGACGACTGTGCTGATGGCGAAATTTTTTCATGCAGCGAAAGTAATTTGTTTCTTGCTTTTCGCTTCTATCTTTTACTTATTTGTTGAAGGAATTCCCCAAACCATACCATTTAATGCAACAGGCTTTCTTTGATACTGATGCCCATTGGTACCAGCTGTTTGGCACAGTTTTGTAATCATTAACAGCATAACTTAAAACAACATATTTATGAAAATGCTACATTATGTGCCTGCCCTGTTAATTGCGGCAGCAGTAGGCGTAGGTTGCAACGATGAAAAAAAAGACAGCACCGTTACTACAACTGACACGTTAGCCACTACCACCCCAACTGCTACTACAACAGTACGATATCCGGGCGATGGCAACCGCACTGTAATCACTAAGGCGGAAGCACCGGAAGTGGTTGTAAAATCATTTGAAACGAAATATCCAAAAGCGCAGAAAGTAGAGTGGGTTCGCTACGACCCAATCCCGGAAGATAACTGGAACCTGGAAAAAGACTACTACTATATTACTTACGAAATTGACGGAGTTCCTTATGGCGCATGGTACGATCCTGAAGGAACATGGGTACGTACATCCACACCATTTAAAGATATAGCCGGTTTGCCCGCAGCAGTTAGCAAAGCTATTGCGGATGGATACCCAGGTTACGAAGTGGTAGAAGTGGATAAAGAAAATGATAAAGACACTGACATGTATGAAGTGGAAATGAAAAAGGGAGAAGAAAAAGCCAAGGTGAAATTTTTACCGAATGGCGATATTTTTAAGGCTAAAGCAAATTAATTTTGTGATAGCATTAAAACGAAGAGCCGTCCTTTGGGACGGCTCTTTTGTATTGGTAATAACTCGCTTTATTTTTATTTGATAGAAAAAGTCTTCTTCACTTCCTTCACTGCGTCCAGCTTTTCCCATGTAAATAATTCTACTTTCTTTTTCATCGTTTTTCCGTCGGGAGAAACGAATGTTTTTTCAACTGTTTCACTTTTACGCCCCATATGTCCGTAAGCGGCTGTTTCGCTATACATCGGGTTCCTTAATTTCAACCGCTGCTCAATAAAGTAAGGGCGCATGTCGAAACATTTCATTCCTACAATTTTTTCAGCGATCTGTCCGTCGGTTAAATTCACTTTGGCAGTGCCGTAAGTGTTTACATTGATACTTGTTGGTTGTGCTACACCAATAGCATAAGAAACCTGAACCAGTACTTCGTCGCAGAGGCCGGCAGCAACAAGGTTTTTGGCGATATGGCGTGTAGCATACGCAGCAGAACGATCTACTTTGCTGGGATCTTTTCCGCTAAAAGCACCTCCACCATGTGCACCCTTTCCCCCATAAGTGTCCACTATTATTTTACGACCCGTAAGGCCCGTATCGCCGTGGGGACCACCTATCACAAACTTACCGGTGGGGTTAATATGATACTTTATTTTGTTGTTGAACAAATGAGCATATTTCGGATACCTGGCTTTAACCCTTGGTATCAAAATATTGATGATGTCTTTTTTAATTTTTGCAAGCATGGCATCATCTTTACCGAAATCATCGTGTTGAGTGGAAACAACGATCGCATCAATCCTCACCGGGCGATTATTATCATCATATTCCAACGTCACCTGGCTCTTTGCATCGGGACGCAGGTATTTGATTTGTTTATTTTCCCTCCGCAATGCAGCCAGTTCTTCTAACAACTTATGTGCAAGGTTAAGCGCCAACGGCATATAATCTTCGGTTTCGTTGGTGGCATAACCAAACATCATTCCCTGGTCGCCTGCACCCTGTTCTTCTTTTTTCTTACGATCTACACCCTGGTTAATGTCTCCACTTTGCTCATGAATAGCTGAAAGAATACCGCAGGAATTTGCTTCAAACATGTATTCACTTTTGGTGTAACCAATTTTGCGGATCACACCTCTTGCAATTTCCTGCACATCGAGGTAAGCTTTACTTTTTACTTCACCGGCCAATACTACTTGTCCTGTTGTAACCAAAGTTTCGCAAGCCACTTTACTGGTTGGGTCAAACGCTAAAAAATGATCGATCAGCGCATCACTGATCTGGTCTGCTATTTTATCAGGATGGCCTTCGCTCACCGATTCTGAAGTAAATAAATAAGGCATAGTTGATTTTTTAAGTGTGCAAATATAAGGCTCGCTGCCAAATTGAACAAAGCCCATTTGAATGTCAAACAGGCTTTGCAAAAAAATTATCGTTTTGAGGAAATGATGACTAACCGCATCTTTTTAAGATCGTCTGGATGTTCTCCACTATTGATGCGAATGCGGCCCATTGCCAAAGGATTGTAATAAGGAATGATAGACGCATTGATGTATTGCGGGTAAAACAAATTATATGCAGGAAACAGTCTTAACTGGTAATTAGGAGTACCCTTTGTTACAGTTTGCTGTACGTAACGTGCAATATTGATGGTATAATAAGCCACTTTCTGATTAAGGTAATTATAACGGGTGCGCCTGAATCCGCCGAAGTAGGTAAAATCAACACCGGAACCACCTGGATAATATGGCAGGTTTGCGATTTTATAATCCGGGTCGTAAGGGGTCTGTGGATTAAGGTCGAAATAGATCGGCTTCCACTTGGTGTTGCCTGTATCTTTTAAATCGAGATACAAATAGCTTGGTGGAGAAAATATACTGTCATAGATCGGGTTATCCGGCGACTGCTCGATATAAATTTCTGCCCGGTGAATGATGCGGTTTTCAAATGTTGCCAACCCTGGAATGTCAAGGTTAACATATGTACCCGGCCCTGTTACCAAATAACGGTGTTCAGGGGCAGGATTAGTAACATTGGACGTAAATGCTCGTTGAACATAATTGGAAGTTGCCGAAGGAAGCACTGAACCAAAATCGTTGAAGTTCACGGTGAGATTAGTTCTCGTAGTATCTGTTGCACCGTTCCCAAACTTTTCCCGCCTGTAGTACACTTCCAGCCTGGTTTTAGCATCACTCAGGTTAATATACATCAACCCGTTGCCATTAACGGCACGCACGGCAAAACCATTATAAAATTTGCGGAAAACAGAATCGGAATAAAACGCATTGGTAAGTGAATTTGCTTTCACGCTATCCCTGTTGAAGAACTGTTCTGCAAAGGTTTGATCGATTTTTATGCGGATCTGGTTGATAACAGAATCGTTTCTCGGGCGAATAGTATCTTTTAATCTGCGTACATCCAACTCCGTCGAACCGATCATCGGGCCAAAATTCTGCGGCAGGTATTCAATGGTTCTTGCCTTGTAAGGCGAGTCAGCGAAACCCTGGTCGAGGATAGGGTAAACTTGTAAACTCTGTGGCACGGTACTATCGCCCCAAAAACCGGAAACAGCAAGTGTAAGCACCATTGAATCGAGCCCTGTGATCGTATCTTTTGAATCACCCCAATAAAAAGGAAAGCGTGGGGGTTTGATCTGGAAAAACATATCAGCTTTTGTGGTACCTATTAAAGGGTCATTGCTGATATATCCCAAAACATTTGATTCTGATTTTCTGATCTTAAATGTATCGTTGAAAACCCCCTGGGTTGTTACAATGTCAAGGGTATCTGCAAATGTGTTTACGTTATCAATAGCAGGAATGAGATCGCTGCCCAAATTGGTCGTATCAAGTTTATTACAACCCCAACTAAAAACGATGATAATAAGATACGTGAGGAGAGTAACTGGTAAAAGTCTTTTAACCACAAATATGTTTTTTGGAATGCGAATTTTATCTATTTGGCAAGGTCGGCATATAATTGTAAATAGTCTGTTAAATCAGACTCTTCGTCATACTTCAACACTTTTTTGCCTTTAACCTTACTGAATTCTTCAGACAGTTTTTTGTCAACTTTAGCTGCGCCAAATGTTACGGCGTCGGCATAAGTGGCGCCACCACGGAACATGGCAACGTTATTAGCATCTTTGTACAACTCCTGCTCTTTTTTACCAACAGCATCGTTGATACTAAGAAGGCTCACAAAATCAGCGCCCAGCTTTTCTTTAAATGTATTTTCACCAATAGTGAACACCACTTTACTGTGACTAAAAACAGGTTCCTTTTTATAAACAGTTTTGAGATACATCGGGATAAGACCCGTCATCCAGCCACTGCAATGAATGATATCTGGCGGCCAGCCAAATTTTTTCACCGTTTCCAAAGCTCCTTTGCAGAATAAAACTGTTCTTAAGCCATTATCCTCAAACCAGTTCTCATTTTCGTCGGAAAAAATAGATTTACGTTTAAAAAAATCTTCGTTATCCAAAAAATAAACCTGCAGCCTTGCATTGGGTAAAGAAGCCACTTTTATCACCAACGGGTAGTCATCATTGTCGATGGTAACATTAATTCCGGATAATCTCACTACTTCATGCAGGCGATGGCGGCGTTCGTTGATCACACCAAACTTTGGCATGATACACCTTACTTCCAGGTTATTGTCATTGGAAAGCACCGCCAGTTTATTAACAATTTCAGCATATTCGGTAAGTTCCAGGTACGGGGACATCTCGTTGGCGATGAACAAAATCCTTTTCTTTGTAGACATATTTACTATGTTAGATGCAAAAAACAGTTCCTTTTTTCGGAAATGGTGTGCAAAAGTACTGAAATTTATCCATAAACGGCTATTTTAAGGCTCCTGAAGCCATTATTCAACATGATTCTGATTAAAACCAAAGCCCGGTTAACAGCGGAAATAGCTGCTCTTAAAGCCAGCGGCAAAACCATTGGATTTGTACCAACCATGGGTGCACTTCATGCCGGCCATTTGGCCTTAATTGCAGAAAGCAGGCAACAGTGTGACATTACAGTTTGCAGCATTTTTGTAAACCCCACACAGTTCAACAACCCGGATGACCTGGAGAAATATCCCGTTACCATCGGAAATGATATTGACCTGCTTGAAGCGGCAGGTACCGATTTTTTGTTTCTTCCTTCGGTAACTGAAATGTACCCTCCCGGGGAGAAAACTACTCATTACCAACTTGGATATCTTGAAACCATACTCGAAGGCAAATACCGACCCGGCCATTTCCAGGGGGTATGCCAGGTGGTTGACAAATTATTAAATGCAGTACTCCCCCATCAATTATTTATGGGGCGCAAAGATTACCAACAATGTATGGCAGTGAAAAAATTGATAGAACTAAAAGATCATCAATGCCAGCTAAGAATCTGTGATACGGTGAGAGAACCAGAAGGGCTCGCCATGAGCAGCAGGAATATGAGACTGAACGACGAGGAAAAAACCAAGGCTCTTGTTATCATCAATACATTAATGAACCTGAAGAAAAATTTATTGCCTGGAAATATTAAACCAATAATTGATAAGGCAACTGCCGCCCTGGAATCAAGCGGGTTTAAGGTAGATTATGTTTCGGTAGCGGATGCGGACGACCTCTCCCCGGTGGAACATTGGGATGGTCAACAAAAAATAGTTGGCCTGGTTGCTGCTTATTTAAATGAAGTGCGGCTTATCGACAATATTGCACTCAACTAATTCATTGTTCACTTTACCTAAATTGTGTAATGCACAAAAAAGTTTTATCCGTTTTACAATATGTGCTGTTTATGGGTGCCGGTATTTTTTTGGTGTGGTGGCAACTGAGATCCATGACGCCAAATGAAATGGCAGAATTTAAAAGCGCTCTGCGAAATACCAATTATTGGCTGATGCTGCCTGTGGTAGGCATGAGTTTACTGAGCCATCTAAGCAGGGCGTTTCGTTGGAAGCTGCTAATGGAACCGCTCGGTTATAAGCCTGCTATTAAAAATGTATTTGCGGTTACCATGGTGGGCTACCTTGCCAACTCTGCCATACCCCGCCTGGGCGAATTGCTCAAGTGCAGCCTGCTGGGGAAATATGAAAACCTGAAGATTGATAAACTCATCGGCACCATTCTGGTGGAAAGAGCTTTTGATTTTATCTGTTACCTGGCTTTTATTGGAATTACGGTACTGCTGCAGATGAAACTCATCGGCTCCTATGTAAATGAAAAAATAGCCGCTATGGATGATGCAGACGGGCTACCTTTTTGGGCAAAACTAATCATGATCGTGGCGGCAATTGCGTTGGTGGTGGTAGGTTTTAAATGGCTCCTAACGCAATACCCCAAAAGCAAGTTCATTGCAAAGATCAACGGCTTTATTGCAGGGTTAGGTACCGGGTTTTCCACTATCCGGAATCTGCGGCATCGCAAATTATTTGTAGCGCATACCTTGTTTATATGGGCCATGTACCTGCTACAGGTGTATCTCGGATTTTTTGCTATGAACGGGTTGGAGCAGCTCGATTTAAAAGCG
>CBFGLL010000115.1:0-7303 GCA_965649585.1 uncultured Chitinophagaceae bacterium
CTTTCATATTTGGCGTGGTAAACGTAGTGGGAAGTTCTATTGCCCGTATATCACACGCAGGCGCCTACACCCATGCGGGCCATGAAATAGGAGTTGCATCTACAAAAGCTTTTACCGGCCAATTGGCAGTGCTGATGATGATGGCTTTAAAAATCGCCATTAAAAAAGGAACCATCAGCCAGGAACGTTATAAGCACCTGCTACTGGAACTGCAGGATGTACCTGAAAAAGTAAATGCTATCTTAAAAAATGCAGAAGAATTAAAAACCATTGCGCATAAGTATAAAGATGCATCCGATTTCCTTTTTCTTGGTAGAGGATATAATTTTCCCATAGCCCTGGAAGGAGCATTAAAATTGAAAGAGATATCTTATATCCATGCAGAAGGTTACCCGGCCGCCGAAATGAAACATGGACCTATTGCATTGGTAGACGAAAACCTGCCGGTGGTTTTTATCGCCACAAAAGATAGTTACCATGAAAAAATTGTGAGCAACATGCAGGAAATAAAAGCCCGTAAAGGAAAAATCATTTCAATAATAACAGATGGCGATCAGGTGAGTCCTGGCTTGAGTAACGAAGTATTTTCCATTCCACCGGCAGATGAACTGATCGCTCCTATCATTAGTGTAATTCCGTTGCAACTGTTATCTTATTACACCGGTATCGCAAAGGGAATAGACGTAGATAAGCCACGTAACCTTGCTAAAAGCGTTACCGTGGAATAACGAATGAAATAAAAACAAATGCCGCCTTATTACAGGTGGCATTTAAGTTGAGGAGAATGTCGCTTCACTTCCTGTACAAAACATAGTTGTACTTTTTATTAAATAAGCTTATTCAATACACATGAATGTAATTAATACCAACCCGATCTCAACGTTAGGCTACCAGTTTATACCAGAGCAGTACCTGCCCAAAGGAAAAGACGAATACTACCTGCGAAATCAACAAAACAAATCTGGTATCAGTTACAAACCGTTAACCACGGCCCAGATTGACACCCTGGTACACAACAGGAATACATCAGACAACTGGAATAATATACTGGTTTCAGAAAAGTTTGATGCCAACCTGGTACGTAATTGTAAATTTTATGGTCTTATACGGATCGGGGCGCTGCAGGCACAGTATAAAGAATTTCATGATTTTAAAATGCCGGTGGGCATTTACAATAGTACTGTCATCAGTTCAGATTTTGGAAACAATGTGTGCATCGACAATGTAAATTACCTGAGCCATTATATAATTGCGGACGATGTAATGATTGCGAATGTGGGAGAACTGGCCACCACCAATCATTCCAAATTCGGCAATGGAATCGTAAAGCAGGGTGAGCCCGAATCGGTGCGCACCTGGGTGGAAGTGTGTAATGAAAACGGCGGCCGAAGCATACTCCCCTTCGATAATATGCTCCCTGGAGATGCATACCTGTGGAGCCGTAACAGGGCAGATGAAAGCTTGCAGGAAAAGTTTAAATCATTTACCCAAAAAACGCTTGACGATAAAAGAGGCTACTACGGTAGTATCGGTCTACGTACAGTAATAAAAAACTGTTCAATAATAAAAGATGTTGTGATTGGTGAAGACGCCTACCTGAAAGGAGCCAACAAAATAAAAAATGTAACCATTAACAGTGACGCTGACCGCAAATCACAAATTGGAGAGGGATGCGAACTGGTTAATGGTATAGTGGGTTTTGGCTGCAGGATATTTTACGGTGTAAAAGCGGTAAGATTTGTAATGTCTTCGCATTCCCAATTGAAGTATGGGGCAAGGTTGATCAATTCCTTTTTGGGCAATAACTCCACTATTTCCTGTTGCGAAGTATTAAACACTTTGATCTTCCCGTCACACGAACAGCATCATAATAATTCTTTTTTATGTGCTGCATTAATCATGGGGCAAAGTAATATGGCAGCAGGTGCTACCATTGGCAGCAATCACAACAGCAGGGGTGCAGACGGCGAAATTGTTGCCGGGCGTGGCTTCTGGCCGGGCTTATGTGTAAGCCTTAAACATAATTCCGTTTTTGCTTCCTACAGCATTATTGCGAAAGGAGATTTTCCGGCAGAACTAAAAATTCCGGTTCCTTTTTCTTTGGTCAGCAATGATGTGGCAAATGATAAACTCACCATCATGCCAGCCTATTGGTTTTTGTATAACATGTATGCACTGGAACGCAATAGCTGGAAAACAAAAGACCGGGATAGGCGTACGAACCGGACACAAACAATTGAATACGATTACCTGGCCCCCGATACCATCAATGAAATGTTTGAAGCAATTGCCATCATGGAAAAACTGCAGCCATCGGCAGACGACACGGCTTTTGCAGATGGATGGGAAAACAGCAAAAGGAAAGTGGAAATTGTAAAAGTTTCAAAATCATTACAGGTTTTTAAAGAACTCATAAAATATTATGCAGGCATTCAACTGTTACAACACTGGCAGGAAGGTAAATTCCGGAGCTTCGATGACTTTAAAAAAACCTTGCACACAAAATTGATAAGAGCCCAATGGGAGAACATTGGCGGCCAGTTGATTAAAAGTTCTGCTGTGCAGAAGTTGAAAGATAATATCAGGTCAGGCAAAATTAATAGCTGGGATGAAGTGCACCGATTTTACAAAGACCAGGGTGCAACCTACCCTGCAGATAAACTGCAACATGCTTATACCAGTTTACTGGAAATTGATAATATTACTGCAAGGCAGTTTAATGCAGAATACTTTAAACAGCTGTTGAAAGAAGCCCTAGCTACCCGCAACTGGATGGCGAAGGGCATTTATGAAAGCCGTGCAAAGGATTACAGCAATCCCTTTAGAAAAATGGTTTATGAAACCAATGAAGAGATGAATAAAGTGTTAGGAAAGCTGGAAGACAATTCCTTTATTCAAAACCAGATGGCTGAGTTGGAAAAAATGAAAAAGGATATAACATCAGTTGCAAAAAAAGTGACGAAATAAATTACTCAGTTTATTTTTCCAAAAACTGCTTTCCCAGTTTCATTGTTAAACCCAAAAGCTCCCACAATAAAACGCTTTGATAAACCATCCAGCGACACGTTCACACCAAAATAGTCTGGGCCAGTGGAGGCAGGATCAGAAAAAAACTGAAGCCGCTGCCAACTTATTCCTATCCGTTGATAAACTGCAGCTGAGCCCTGGTCGGTAACTATAATATCATCTGAGGCCGATGAAATCAGCAGATAGTTTCCCGAGAGGGAAACCGAATACCCGAACCCGTCATTCGCCATCCCTGTCGGATCAGTTATTTTTTGAACTAACGCCCAGGAAATGCCATTCCATTGATAGATACTTACCGAACCCTGACCTCCATTTGCTCCTATGTCATCATTCAATGCTCCGACCGCTATGTTGTCACCCGAAACAGATACCGAACAGCCGAAATTGTCATCATTTAAACCCGTTGCATCCGTTATGGTTTGCATTAAGGTCCAACTTCCCCCAGTCCGCTGGTAAACGGTTATAGAGCCTTGGTTGCCGTTGCTGGCGATGTCGTCGGATACTGCACCAACTACGGCATAATTATCGGATATGCTCACAGCATATCCAAAAAGGTCTCCTCCAGCTCCTCCCGCCTGTGACACCTTTTGCATGAACACCCATGCGGTTCCGTTCCATTGAAACAGAATGGCTGAACCTTGGTTAACATTGGCTCCTACGTCATCGAGATGTGCGCCTACAATTGCGTAATTGCCGGAAATAGCCACTGATATCCCAAACAGGTCTGTAGGCGCTCCCCCTGGGTCAGTGAGCTTTTGCAAAAACGTCCAACTGCTTCCATTTCGTTGATAAACACTGGCTGAGCCTTGGTCTGCATTGGCACCAACGTTATTATTAACAGCCCCCACAATGGCAATATTTTCTGAGATGGCTACTGAAAGTCCAACAAGATCATCTCCTTCACCCGTGGAATGAAAAAGTTTTTGCATAAAGACCCATGCACTTCCATTCCATTGATAAATGCTAGCTGAACCCTGTTTTGAATTTGCACCTATATCATCGAAACTTGCACCAATGATCGCATAGTTACCCGAAACGGAAACCGCAACGCCAAACCTATCTCCAAGGTCACCATCAGAGTCACCAGTTGGCTGATACTCACTGATATTCCCGTTGGTTGCACAATCGCCCCAAACTCCATACCCCACGTTACCGGAAGTGGACAATGCGGTATTTGTTTGCCAGCTGGCATTTCCATTAGCATCACTTGTTAGTATTTTACCAGAGCCTGCATTGGGAGGAAATTTTATCGCCAAAGGCTTGATGGTATCCGCTGCAACGTTCCCGGAAACATGCAACTTTTCAACAGGGTTGCTGATTCCAATTCCGACATTTTGAGCGAATGAATAAGAAGGTAGAACGGCCACGGCCATAAAAAATTTTACCATTTTCATATCCTTTATTTGGGTGTAGAAGATGAATCCAATCACACGAATAAAGATGCTGCAGAATTATTACCCGAAAAACGCCTTTTAGTTAACGTTATAATTTTGTGAGGAAATGGCAGGAATGAATTAGGTAAAAGCTGATGAACCTGTGAAATGTAAAAACTATATAAAATAAGAAACAGCGAGTTCATAACCTTTCAATCCAAACCCGCTGATTACTCCTACAGCTTTACCGCTCACGTGGCTGAGTTTCCGGAATTCTTCTCTTGAGAATATATTGGAGATATGCACTTCTACGAGCGGAGTTTTAATAGCTGCCACCGCATCACCAATAGCTACCGAAGTATGGGTGTAACCTGCTGGATTGAGAATGATACCATCAAACGAAAAGCCCACTCTCTGTATCTCATCAATCAGCTCTCCCTCTACATTGCTCTGGAAATAGCTGAACTCTATGCCGGGAAATTTTACCTTGAGGCTAGTGAAGTAAGTTTCAAATGATTCGTTCCCGTAAATGTCAACCTCCCTTTTGCCAAGAAGGTTAAGATTTGGTCCGTTGATGATTGCAATCTTCATTACACGAATTTAATTTTTTATACCACGAATTGGAAGCGAATTCCACGAATTTCACGAATTCGGTTTCTTAATTCGTGAAATTCGTTTACTAATTCGTGCTATCAATTCTTGATCATCTTAATAAAATCATCAAACAAATAACGGCTATCGTGCGGGCCAGGTGTAGCTTCGGGGTGATATTGTACCGAGAAAGCTTTTTTATTTTTTAACCGGATCCCTTCGATGCTGTTGTCATTCAGGTTCACGTGGGTGATCTCGATATGATCATTTTCTTTAACCGCTTTCGGGTCAACACCAAATCCATGATTCTGCGTAGTGATCTCGCTTCTTCCCGTAATTAAATTTTTTACCGGGTGGTTTAACCCACGATGTCCATGATGCATTTTGAAAGTTGGGATATCGTTGGCTAATGCGAGTAATTGGTGGCCCAGGCAAATGCCAAACATCGGCTTGTCAGCAGCTAAAATTTGTTTCACTGTTTTTACTGCGTAATCCATCGGTGCCGGATCGCCCGGACCGTTGCTGATAAAATAACCATGTGGTTGAAACTGTTCCAGCTCTTCAAAACTGGTTTTAGCATTAAACACCTTTACAAAAGCGCCCCTTTCAACCAGGCAATTTAAAATGTTCCTTTTTACACCGTAATCCAGCACAGCAATGCGGAGATCATTATTTTCGGTGCCGAGTGTATAACTTTCTGTTGTACTCACAACGCTGGCCAGTTCAAGGCCGTTCATCGATGGCACTTCTGCCAGTTTCTTTTTCAAAACGGCCACATCCATCTCTTCCGAAGAAATGATACAGTTCATGGCACCACTAGTGCGTACATGCGCCACCAATGCCCTTGTATCCACTTCATCAATTGCCACAATGTTCTGGCTTTCGAGGTATTGCTGCAAAGAGTGGTCACTCATAAAGCGGCTATACTTTTCTTCCAGGTTTCTCCCGATAACAGCTTTTACCTTTACGCTGTTGCTTTCTACATCTTCCGGCTTTACCCCATAGTTGCCAACATGAACACTGTTCATGATGATAACCTGCCCATAATAGCTGGGATCGGTAAACACTTCCTGGTAGCCGGTCATTCCTGTATTAAAGCAAATTTCGCCGGTGGCGGTTCCTTTTTTTCCAAAAGCTTTGCCATAAACGATGGTACCGTCTTCTAAAATTAATATTGCGCTATCCTGGGTCATAATTAAAAATGTTGTGCGAAGTTAAATTTTCCTGTTTTATTAAATCTATAAGGTTTGATAAAAACTGTACACATTTGTTGTAAACCTGGCAGGTTTTATAAAAGATTCGAAGGTTGTAAAACTAGCCCTTATAAGTTTCCGGCCTGTCAACAGCAAAAAAAAAGCAAACCGGTTAAAGTTTGCTTTTCTATAAATTAATCGAGACTCATCTTATGCTTCTTCGTTTTCAGCGGTTTCAGCAGAATCTTCTTTTTTAGCTTTTGTTGCTTTCTTTTTAGGAGCAGCTTCAGCAGTTGTTTCTTCAATCACTTCAGCATCAGTAACAGCTTCGCCGGTAGTAGCTTTTTTCTTAGCACCACCACTTCTACGTGTTTTCTTAGCTGGTTCAGCAGCAGTTTCTACTGACTTGCCATATACATCGTTAAAGTCAACTAACTCGATCATTGCTATTTCAGCGTTATCGCCAGTACGGGCACCTAACTTAATGATGCGGGTATAACCACCAGGGCGACCAGCAACTTTAGGAGCTACAACAGTAAATAACTCTTTTACAGCATTTTTATCGTTCAAATAGCTGAACACAATACGATGATTGTGCATGATAGCTTCTTTGCTTTCGTTTGCTTTAGTTTTAGTGATCAACGGCTCAATGTAAGTACGCAGCGCTTTAGCTTTAGCCAAAGTAGTGGTAATACGTTTGTGAGTGATCAACTGGCAACCCAGGTTCATCATCAGGGCTTTCCTGTGTGAAGCTGTTCTGCTTAAATTGTTTTGTTTGTTTCCGTGACGCATGACGTTTGTTGTTTTAGATTCATCTGCACCGTGTCAGGAATTGCAGACTACTTATTTATTAAATGTGCTAATATGCTAATTCGATAATTTGCTAATTCTTCAGGTTCGAAAGTTATTTAGTGTTTCGAAACTTCATTAGCATATTAGCATATTGGCTAATTAGCTAATTACTCATCATCCAGTTTCAACTTGCTCAGGTCCATTCCGAAGCTAAGGCCTCTTTCCTGTAAAACCTGGTCAATTTCGCTCAATGATTTCTGACCGAAGTTTCTGAACTTCATCAGGTCTTCCTGCTCGTACTGTACCAGTTCGCTCAGGGAGTTGATC
>CBFGLL010000116.1:0-7253 GCA_965649585.1 uncultured Chitinophagaceae bacterium
GTCATTGCGGCCCATTTAAGAGCATCTTTCGCCTTTTCTTTTTCAGGAGCAGTGGTGATGTTGGCCGATTCAAGCCAACGTAAGGCCCGGGCACTTGCATCAAACTCTACCGGCAAAGTAATTACAGAAAACAGCGTGGTAACCGCAAACAGCGCTATTCCCACCAACAGGATGGTAGAGTTGCCGCCGCCAAATCCCATTATGCCAAGGCCGGCCAGTATCACCCATTGTGATAAGGTGCTGCTGATCTGAACCGCCGGAACAATTTTGCTTCTGAGCATCAGCATACTGTAGGCAGTGGCATGCTGCACCGCATGTCCACATTCGTGGGCGGCTACAGCAGCAGCGGATACACTGTGTTCATGATAAACTTCGGGGCTCAGGTTCACGGTTTTGTTAGCCGGGTTGTAATGATCGGTAAGTTTTCCTTCCACAGATATTACCTGCACATCGTAAATGCCATTATCACGTAGCATTTTTTCAGCAATTTCTTTCCCGGTCATGCCGCTGCTGGTGGGCACCTGACTATACTGCGCAAATTTTGATTTTAAACGGGCCTGCACAATCATCCCGATCACCATAAACAAAACGGAAATAATAATAATTTCTATTGTCATTCTAAAAATCTTTTAGGTTAGGGTTACAAAAAGCATTCCCCGTTTGTTAACTGCCAAAATAGCAAATACCGGGGATATCCACAGCTATTTAAATTTGTTTATAACTATTATTGAACACATTAAAGCTGGTAGATATTTTTGTAGTAATAAGAATGGGCTGCATGGGAATGCTGCATATGAGGGTAGGCAGCAGTTTTATGAAACACATTCGTGGTTTGAAAAAATATCAGGGATATGCGCCGGGCAACCGGTGCATTTTTTTTTGCCATAAAAAAAGGAGCAGATGATCTGCTCCTTTAGTATTACAGTTGATAACTTTTATTTATACTGGGGAATTAATGCATTTGCAATATCCACCATTTTCTTCAATCCATCTTCTGGCAGGTTTCCTTTTTTAAACTCGGCCATTACCTGCGGCAATTTATTTTCCATTTCCAGCAGGAAATGTTCTTCAAATGCTTTCACATTTTTTACAGCCACGTCTTTCAATAAACCTTGTGTACCCAGGTAAATGATAGCTACCTGTTTTTCTACCGCAAATGGTGTGTACTGGGCCTGCTTCAGGATCTCCACGTTTCTTGCACCTTTATCGATCACATATTTTGTAGCAGCATCCAGGTCACCACCAAATTTAGAGAAGGCTTCCAGCTCACGATATTGAGCCTGGTCAAGTTTTAAAGTACCCGCAACTTTTTTCATGGATTTGATCTGCGCATTACCACCCACACGGCTTACAGAGATACCTACGTTGATCGCCGGGCGGATACCTGCGTTGAACAGGTTACTTTCCAGGAATATCTGTCCGTCGGTAATAGAAATTACGTTGGTAGGAATATAAGCAGATACGTCACCCGCCTGTGTTTCGATGATAGGTAAAGCTGTTAATGAACCACCACCTTTCACCAAATGTTTGATTGATTCAGGAAGATCGTTCATTTGTTTAGCGATCTCATCTTTAGAAACCACTTTCGCAGCTCTTTCCAGCAAACGGCTATGGAGGTAGAATACGTCACCGGGATATGCTTCACGGCCTGGCGGACGACGAAGTAATAATGATACTTCACGGTAAGCCACGGCTTGTTTTGAAAGATCATCATAAATGATCAGGGCAGGACGACCGGTATCACGGAAGAACTCGCCAATAGCAGCACCCGCAAAAGGAGCGTAGAACTGCAGGGGAGCCGGATCTGAAGCGGAAGCCGCAACGATGGTGGTATAAGCCATTGCACCATTCTCTTCCAAAGTTTTCATGATACCAGCAATGGTAGATGCTTTTTGGCCGATGGCTACGTAAATACAATATACTGGTTTACCTGCCTGGTAAAATTCTTTTTGGTTGATGATGGTATCAATACAGATAGCAGTTTTACCCGTCTGGCGGTCGCCAATTACCAACTCACGCTGGCCACGACCAACCGGGATCATCGCATCAATAGCTTTGATACCAGTTTGCAGGGGTTCTTTTACCGGCTCACGGAAAATTACACCCGGTGCTTTACGCTCCAGCGGCATTTCGTATAATTCGCCGGCGATAGGACCTTTACCATCGATGGGTGTACCCAGGGTGTTGATAACACGACCACTCATTCCATCACCTACTTTAATAGAGGCGATTTTGTTGGTACGTTTTACCTTATC
The DNA here is from genome assembly GCA_965649585.1 of uncultured Chitinophagaceae bacterium. Classification (GTDB taxonomy): domain Bacteria; phylum Bacteroidota; class Bacteroidia; order Chitinophagales; family Chitinophagaceae; genus Ferruginibacter. The sequence goes on from CBFGLL010000116.1 coordinate 2,256, forward strand.
CCCTTCCCTAATTTCGCTGCTATCGCCCATCAGTACCACACCCACGTTGTCTTCTTCCAGGTTCAAGGCGATGGCTTGTACACCATTATCAAACTCCACCAATTCACCCGAACGTACATTGTTGAGGCCGTACACACGGGCAATACCATCACCCACCTGCAATACGGTACCTACTTCTTCTAAATCGGCAGAAGCATTAAAGTTGCTCAACTGCTGGCGAAGTATCGCCGAAATCTCGTCTGGTTTGATCTCTACCATAATATATTTATTTTTTTCCTTGCTCAAAACCTTATCCCTGTTGTGTTTAAGCGGGGAAACCCGGCATCTGCACCAAGGTTTATTACAAGGCTTCTTGATTTTAGGCCGCAAAGGTAAGTGTTGACGGTTGTACTGGCAAAAAAATGCCGGTAAATTCTACCACGCTATGCGTGTTTGCATAGCCTTCGGCTCCAGGGAGCAATTTTTTAAAAGGAAGTTCTCAGCCATACGTCATTTATGGTAGTGCAGTATTAAGAAATAAATATAACTTCGGCAGCGTTATTTAAAACAAAACTACATCCATACTGCTTTAATTACCCACCCGGGTTAAAAAAATCTCCATGAAGAAAATTTATCTATTCTTTGCTGCACTATTGTGTGTGCTGGCAGGTTTTGCTCAGGATCTAAGCAAATCTTCAGCGATGCAATTAGTAACAAAAAACAGTGCAGCGATCGGGCTTACTGCCACCGACCTTGAAAACAGTGCTGTATCATCAGCCTATTTCAACAAAACTTCCGGCACCGAACTCGTTTACCTGCAGCAACAATTCAAGGGCCTGCCTGTGTTGCACCAGATTCAAACGCTGGCCTTTAAAAATGGGGCGCTCGTGTCTAATGCGGGTGTACGTCTTTCGTCGATGGAGAAGCGAACACAAAACCAGTCAACCTTTCCCGCCATTACAGCAGCATCTGCGGTAAGGGCGGCCATGCTTGATAAAAAAATAGCCGTTGTTAACCTCAGTTTATTAAACAGCACTGCCAACAAAGTAATTTTTGATAAAGCAGGAACGCATGAAAACATTACTGCCGAACTAATGTGGGTTCCGGTAGATAATGGTGCCAAAGTAAAACTTGCCTGGCAGGTGTACCTGGTGCCGACCAGTAGTTCTGATTACTGGCTGATAAATATTGACGCCAATACCGGTGCTGCCATCAGTGAAATAAACCTAACTGTTTATTGCAATTTTGATCATACCGACAACCACGAGCATGAAAGCAGCTGTTTTGCGACAGAAAAAACAGCCGTTACTGCTGAAGCTGTTGATCCTTTAATTGTGAATGGTGCCAGTTACCGCATTGTTCCTTACCCTGCAGAAAGCCCGAATCATCCGGGCGGAGCACCGGCCTTAAGAACAGACCCCTGGACATTGGCGCCGGGCAATGCAACCAGTTTAAAATGGCATAGTGATGGAACCAACGACTGGACATATACAAGAGGTAACAACGTGTGGGCTTATCATGATCGTAATAATAATAACAATGGTGACCCAGCCCGATCGGCACATAGTACTACCACTCCCGACCCGCTTACATTTGATTTTACACCGGATTTTACTGTTGCGCCTACACAGACTACACCCGTTCAAAATCAACAGTTCAATATTACAAACGTATTTTACTGGAGCAACATCATTCACGATCTTAGTTACCAATATGGTTTTGATGAGCCTAGTGGCAACTTCCAGGTTAACAACCAGGGCCGCGGTGGCGCCGGTAATGATTATGTGCGTGCAGAAGCACAGGATGGCAGCGGAACCAATAATGCCAATTTCTCCACTCCTGCGGATGGCAGTTTGCCCCGTATGCAGATGTACCTGTGGAGTGGTTCACCGCAAAAAGATGGCGACGTAGATAATGGTATTGTGACCCATGAATATGGTCACGGCGTGAGTAACAGGCTTACCGGTGGACCCACCGTTACAGGATGCCTCAGCAACCAGGAACACATGGGAGAAGGCTGGAGCGATTACCTGGCTTTGATGTACACGCAGAACTGGGCGACGGCCACCGTAAATGATGGATTCAACAGCCCGAGGGGCATTGGCACCTATGCGGTAAATCAACCAATAACGGGCCTGGGTATTCGTCCCCGCAGGTACACAACCAACTTTGCGGTAAATGAAATGACTTATGCCAACCTGCCCTCGCAGGCTGTACCACACGGGGTTGGTTTTGTATGGTGCACTATGCTTTGGGAGATGACATGGGAGATCATTCAACAGGCCGGCATCAATCCTAATTTATTTAATGCTGCCGGTGCAGGTGGAAATACTATCGCATTAAAACTGGTTATGGAAGGGATGAAATTACAACCTTGTTCGCCTGGATTTGTAGATGGCCGTAATGCCATTTTACAGGCCGATCAAATTTTGTATGGAGGCCAGTACAGGTGCGCCATCATGGCTGCATTTGCGAGGAGAGGTCTTGGTTTCGACGCCAACCAGGGATCATCGGGCAGCAGGAGTGACGGCACAGCCGGGTTCTCTACTATTGAGAGTAACCTGGCACTCACACAAAGTGTAGTACAACAATTGGAAGGTTTGAATATTACTTATACTAACACCGTTTCAGCAGGACCTTGCAGTGGTCTTACCAACTACCTGCTCACAGATACTTTGCCTACCAATGTTACTTATGTTTCGGGCGGAACTTATAATGCTGCCACAAGGGTGGTGAGTTTCCCTGTAAACCTGGCGGCCGGGCAAACACAGAATTATTCATTTACGGTAATGATAAATAATGGCGCCTATTTTCCAACAGTGGATCTGCTGGATGAACAGGTAACTACTACAAGCATACCGGCAAGTTGGGCAACATCATCTATCAACACTTTCAACTTTACGGTATCAGGTGCAGCAAGCCACAGTGCGCCCAATTCATTTTTTGCTCCTAATCCTTCCACTGCGTTTGCAGACTTCCGTCTTGCCACGGTTAACCCCGTAGCATTAGGCGCCGCCCCTCCCACCATGACCTTCTGGCACAACTGGAATACCGAAGACGGATGGGATGGCGGCATGGTAGAAATAAGTACCAATGGAGGAGCCTCATGGACAGACCTAGGTGCAAATATGACGGAGAATGGTTATAACGGTTCCCTGGGATCCGGAAGTAACAACCCGCTGGCAAACAGGAATGCCTTTACCGGTAACAGCAACGGATGGAAACGCACTACCATCAGCCTTTTGCCTTATGCAAACCAAAATGCTTTGTTCAGGTTCAGGTTTGGAGCAGATGATAATACCGCAGCAGTTGGCTGGTATATTGATGATATTAACATACAATCAAAGGCGCTGGTATATATGCGTAGCAACCTGTTCAACGGATCGGGTGTAAGAGTACAGTTTCAGGATACCACCACTATCATTCTTCAAAATTCTGGTTGCAACCCTGTAACAGTAAATAGTCAACCACAGAATACCACAGTATGTGCTGGTGCAGATGCTACATTTAGTGTAGTAGTAGCTGGCAGCACGCCTGCTATCCAGTGGGAGCTAAGCACAGATGGAGGAACCAACTGGTCAATTATTCCAGGCGCTACCGCCACTACGCTCACCGTTCCGGCTGTGACGGTTGCTATGAATAATTACAGGTACAGGGCACAAATAACCAATGCATGCCCCAGCAATGCAGTGAGCAATGGAGCCGTTCTTACGGTAAGCAGCATTGCCAGCATCAGTGATCAGCCTGCTGCGGCAAGTGTATGTTTAAACAGCGTTGCCAGCTTTAGTGTCACCGCATCAGGATCTACCCTCAGCTACCAATGGCAGGTAAGCACAGATGCAGGCGCCAACTGGACCGACATTCCGGGTGCTACTGCATCTACTTATTCAGTATCAAATGTAACTGCAGCAATGAATAATAACCAGTATAGGGCGGTAGTATTCAGCTGCGGACCAACAGGTGTAAATTCAGCAGCTGCTACCTTGACCATCACCAGCCCGGCGAACATTACTACACAGCCGGCTGATGTAACAGTTTGTCCAAATGCAAATGTTACTTTCTCTACAACTGTAAATGGAAGTAACTTAACCTACCAATGGCAACTCAGTACCAACGGAGGAAGCAGTTATGTAAATATCGGCGGAGCTATTAATGCTTCTTACAGCATTTCGGGCGTTACTACATCACAGAGTGGAAATCGTTACCGGGTGATCATTAATGGCACCTGTACCGTTGACCTGGTATCTTTTGCCGCCGTACTTACGGTAAACCAACCGGTGCAGATAACTGCAGAACCACAAAACGTTCAACGTTGTGCCGGCCAGGATGCTAATTTTACGGTAGCGGCTTCAGGCTCTTCTTTAACCTATCAATGGCAGGTGAGCATTAATGGCGGACCATTTGTTAACCTCTCCAATGTGGCACCTTATTCAGGTGTGAATACGCCTTCGCTTTCCATTACATCTGTTCCGGTTACAATGGACAATTATGTATTCCGGGCTTTGGTTGACGGTCCTCCTTGTGGATCGGTAACTTCTGCTACTGCACGATTAATTGTAAACAGCCTACCGGGTGCTGTTCTCACCGCTGCAGAATACAGTACTATTTTACCCAGCACCCCTTCTGGTCTATACGTTACTGTTAGTCCGCCAGGACAATACAGCTACCAGTGGACCATGAATAATGCAGTGCTTCCCGGGGTAACCGGCAGCAGCTATGCACTTAACCCTGACAGGCTGGGTACTTATTTTGTGACGGTAACTGATGTTAACGGATGTAGTAAAACTACTAATTCAGTCACCGTTGCCGACTCGGCCAGCAACCAACTGTTCATTTATCCTAATCCAAATAATGGCCAGTTCCAGGTGAGGTTTTACAACCCGGGTGGTACAGAAGCTGCCAGGCTGATCAACATTTACGACAGTAAGGGAGCCAGGGTTTACAATGGAGCCTACACAGTTACAGGGCCTTACGATATGATGTGGGTGGATATTTCCCGCCAGGCTGTGGGAACCTACC
>CBFGLL010000117.1:0-7233 GCA_965649585.1 uncultured Chitinophagaceae bacterium
AAAAAAATGCCATGCCAATTGCTACGTTGAGCCAATACCTTTTGGTTCTTATCATTTTAGTTTACAGTGAAGTTGAAGCGAATGGTTTCAATGGTCTCTTCTGGGTAATTTCCAAAAGTAATAGAACGCAATGTTTCCGCTACTTTATTGGCATATGCTTGTTCAAATGAAGTACTAGGCTTTACCAGTTTTATGAAACTTCCCCTGCCAGACTCTGATATTTTTATCTGGGCGTAAATTGTTGCCTTTTTTAAGTCGGAGGTGAATTTTGGAAAGCTTACGATTGACCTCCGGTTAGTAGTTAAGCCAATTCCCCCTATTCGTCCTCCCGGGCTATTGCCGTACGAATCGGGATTACCACTTGGATCGCCAGCATCGCCCCTGCCATTAGGATTATTACCCTGCATTCTATAACCATTATCCTGCGTGGCATTGTTGCCATTGCCATTGCCCGGACCATTATAAGTGATCTTTGGTTTCTGAGGTTTGGGCGCAGGAGTTGGCACCACGGCAGGGGTGGTAGGCTGTGTTACCCTCGGTGTGGGTTTTACCGTTTTTACCACGGGCGCAGCATCTGCTTCTGCATTATCATCCGGCGTTACTGATTCTTCAGCGTCCTGTTGAGATTTGGTTTGCTGTTGCGGAACAACGGTGGCTTCCTGGCTTGGGCTCATCTCCCCTTTAATCAGAGGTTGTTCTTCTCCCCAACCTTCGTCATTGTTTCCGAGGTTTAGTTCAATAAGATCTTCTACCACCGGTGGAGTAGGAGGCTGGTTTTTCCAACTAATCAAAAAGAACATCAGCAACAACACACCCAACACGATAGCGGTGTAGGTGGCTGCCTTCCTGTTTTTTTCTGATTCAAATGCTTTTTCCCAACTTGTCATGTGATAAAGTTATATAATAATGAGATGCATTGGTAAAGCAGATTGCATGAAGGCTGCAAAAATTAACAAATCATCAAAAGCAATCATTTAAAAAATATATCATAGCCAAAGCGTAAAATAGTGCCGATTACTATCAGCAGGAAAAATATTCTTATGAATGCGTTGCCTTTCCTGATAGCAAGTCCTGCTCCCAAAAAAGAACCCACCAGGTTACAGAGGGCCATGGGGATGGCATAGTAATACAGTATGTGACCGGTGTTCCCAAAATAGAGGATAGAGCCCATATTGGTGGCCAGGTTCACGAATTTTGCGTGAGCGCTTGCCTTTAAAAAATCGAAACCCAGGATGGCAATAAAAAAGATCACTAAAAAACTGCCGGCCCCCGGCCCGATGAAACCATCATAAAATCCAACAACAAGGGCGAATAATGACCCATACAATAACTCATGCCTCTGATGTAAATTTTTGGAAACTGCATTGCCGAAATCTTTTTTGCTGTAAGTATAAATGGCCACCACTATCAACACCCCAAATATTACAGGCTTCATAAACTGGTTACTTAAAATAGAAACTGTGTAGGAACCAGCCATAGCGGCCAGCAGCGCAGTAAAACACATGGGAACAATTAATTTCCACTGCACAGATACTTTCCTGGCATATTGAAAACAAGCCATCGCTGTTCCGCTAAAGGATGGAATTTTAGTAGTACCTAGTAATGTGGCAACAGGATACTGCGGCAGGGTAACAAGCGTGGCCGGGGTTTGTACCAGGCCACCACCGCCTACGATTGAATCAATAAAACCTGCGGCAAAGGCTGCAATACAAAGAATAACTAATTCGGTTGTCATTAAAATTATAATCTTCCCCCAAAGATGAGGCTTCCAATACGAATCATATTACTGCCTTCTTCCAGTGCAATTTTATAATCGCCGCTCATGCCCATGGAGAGCAGGTTTAAAGGTTGAAGGCTTAAAGGTTTAATGTCTGGTCCAGTTACGTTTTTTATCAGCTCATTTAACTCAATAAATAAGTTGTGTAAGCTTTTAAATTCCTTTCTCACTTTATTTTCATCATCGCTAAACGATGCCATACCCATCAACCCACAAACTTCCGCATTTGGGTAAGTTTGACGGCCTGCAGGCTGGTTTGCGCTAATCCGAGTTATTAAATCTTTTACTTCACCCTCATCAAAGCCAAACTTTGTTTCTTCATCAGCAATATGCACCTGCAGCAGGCATTTGATAACCCGCTCTTGTTTTGTGGCCTGTTTATCTATTTCTTTTAATAATTTTTCGCTGTCAACTCCATGAACCAGGTGAACGAAAGGGGCAATATATTTTACTTTATTGCTTTGCAGGTGACCGATAAAATGCCAGCGGATATCTTTGGGTAATACCGCTTCTTTGGCCAGCAATTCCTGCACATAATTTTCTCCAAAATCCCGCTGACCCAAATCGTACAAAGCTTTGATGGACTCGATAGACTGCATCTTTGATACAGCTACCAATACTTCGTGGCTTTTTAGAGAGCTTAATATCTCCTGGTATTTACTTCTATTTATCATCCCTGATTTTTTGTTTTTAAACGAATGATCAAACACTGACCTGTAACCATGAAAGTTTTTGCAGTCTTTTTAGTAAAAGCCAGCAACCTAATGCTAAGATCGGTATCAAAGCGGCCACAAACCAACCCAACCCTAAGGAAAGGTAGTGTAGTAGTATTAAGGTACCAATCAAAATAAATCTCAGGATCATTTGCAGGAATTTTCCTGATTGTTGTTTGATATTAGGCTGCATCGAAAAAGGCAGGATGTGACTGGTCATATTTGAAATGAGCAATACAATCAAGCTGTTATTAAAAAAGCCAAGTAGGAGATCATCTACCACCGCTATTCCCCATATATAAAAACAAAATGCAGCCAGCAGTAGGTATAACGGTAAAAAATATTTCACCCAGAGAGACTTGATAGCGCCAGTGATCAATTCGCCCGGTTTTATTATTGGCGTGCTTTGATACACCCATCCAGCTGTGTAATTTTCGTTGTATGGAATAATCATTACTGCAGTGGAGATTGCCAGTATTGCCAGGTAAATGAACATTATGAAAAAATTGCTATCGCCAAGCCTGGCCCAGTTTTCAGAAAGCTTTTCGAAGTTTTTAAAAACAATAACAAATACAAGGACAGGTATATAAGCCAGTCCCGGGTAAAACTGCATTTTAAAACCTTTATCACGTGCCGTAATTTTCCAGGTTTGTGCGTATGCCGCTTTTTCTGTTTGTGTGAAGCAGATTATGTCAGCTCCATAATTACTTAAAAAACCTTTTTTGGTTATTTGTTTGTTTTGTTTACGGCTTAGGTTGCCCCCTGCTGATGAAGAAGCCAGCTTCGAAGAAAAATACGGAGCCAGGTATTTTAATGTAATATGACTAATGGCCAGGGGCACTATTATAGCCAGGGCCAGCATTGATAAATGAACGGTATCAAATATCCATGCCTGGAAGGTTTCGACGGTCATGGCCATCCACACCGGTGGCAGCAGGTAGGAGTACCAATGCAGGGTAAAATTAAGATTGAGGTTATCGAGATTGATGAGGCGGGGAATTACCTGGTAGCCTACAGCAAAAAAGATTGTCATAAATATCTGGAGGTAACTCACGATATCTCTTACTTTTTGCTCACTTGAAAACCTGATGACAAGCCCATATAAGAGGTAGGTTAGAAATATTGCCAGCACCGCGGTTAGCAGGGTTGTGAATATCATCACTAATGAAGTAAGAATTCCCAATTTGATGCCTGCAAATATGATGGGGAATATCATCAATGCCGTTAGCAGTTGCCCCAGGTAGATGATAATGTGCAAAGCACGACCCATGAAAGACGTGCGGGCGCTCACGGGCTTTGGTTGTATAATTTGTGCATCTGTATTATCCAGTAATACAGAACTGAAATCGGTAATGAGGGTCATGATAAGCATGAACATGAGGTAACTATGAAGTAGTATCATTACTACCAATGTAGACGGAACAAAAAACAACACAGCCCCTGCGAACAATCCAAAAATGGAATACATGAGGAATGTAAATACCATGGCGTTCTTTGGCTCTTTCTGCTGCTTTTGTTTCCAGGTGGCTGGCGTTCTGCGCCTGTCCATCATCATCTTTGTTGAAACGATGGCTTGCAGTTGGGTAAGATTTACATCTCCCGGTCTTATCAATTTTACCAAGCCCATCAGCAGCCTATAAAACAATTTGTCCATAATTAGCTTTTGAGTACCTGTAAAAATTCCAGGGCCGTGTTACTACTCTCTGTATCGGCGGCGGTAAGTGATTTAAAGATGTTTTCTAAAGAGCCTTGCTGCGCCTGTTGTTTTAACGAATTGAAACTGCCATCGGCTATAATAGCGCCTTTGTCGATGATAATGATCCTGTCACTTATCTTTTCGACCACATCCATGATATGTGATGAGTAAAAAATTGTTTTACCACTCGCTTTTAACTGACCGATAATTTCTTTTACCAATATCACCGCATTAGCATCCAGGCCACTCAAAGGTTCATCTAGAAAAATAATTTCAGGGTTATGCATTAGTCCGCTGATCAGTAAAACCTTTTGCCTCATTCCCTTACTGTAACTATTCATTCGGTCATCTGCTTTGCTGTATAGATCAAACAGGCGTAATAGTTCCATTGCCTTTGTTTCTATAACAGGCTGCTCCATTCCATAAAGCTTCCCCACAAAGTCCAGGTATTCTCGTGCGGTCAGTACCTCGTATAAAGCTGCTTGCTCCGGTATGTATCCTATTCTTCGTTTGATGTCGACGGCATTTTTTCGCACATCCATATCAAATACTTTCACTTCTCCTTCAAAATTGTCGATGATCCCGCTCATGATTTTGATGGTGGTACTTTTGCCAGCTCCATTTGGCCCGATATAGCCAAGGATCTGACCGGGTGCGATGGAGAGATCAATCCCTTTCAGCACATAAGTCCCACTATATTGTTTTTTTAGCCCTCTGGTTTCAATGATATTCATCCCGTGTTTTTTTGGAAGATAAAAATAATGTGCTAACGATTTCCATCATTAGCACATTATTATATTATCACAACTGTCAGGTTATCAAATTATTTCAATATCGATCTGCTGATCACAATCCGCTGCACTTCACTTGTTCCTTCGTAAATCTGCGTGATCTTGGCGTCACGCATCAGTCTTTCTACATGGTATTCTTTTACAAACCCGTAGCCGCCATGTATCTGCACCGCTTCCGTAGCAGTCCACATTGCTGTTTCACTACTGAACACTTTTGCCATGGAACTACTCAGCGTATAATCTATATGGTTGTCTTTTTCAAAAGCTGCTTTCAGGCAAAGTAACCTCGATGCTTCAATTCTTGTAGCCATATCAGCCAGTTTGAATTGAATGATCTGGTGATTCATGATCTCTGTACCAAAAGCTTTACGTTGTTTGCTATAAGCTTTAGCCAGTTCATAAGCACCACTCGCAATACCCAATGCCTGCGATGCAATACCGATGCGGCCCCCGGCCAATGTTTTCATAGCGAACTTAAAACCAAACCCGTCTTCACCGATCCTGTTTTCTTTAGGCACTTTTACATCCGTGAACATGATGGTATGTGTATCGCTACCACGAATACCTAGTTTATTTTCTTTAGCACCCACGGTTACACCTTCCCATTTTTTTTCCACGATAAATGCATTGATACCGCGGCTTCCTTTGCTCACATCCGTTTGAGCAATCACCAGGTACACGCTGGCGCTGTTGCCATTAGTGATCCAGTTTTTTGTTCCGTTCAGTAAATAATAATCGCCTTTATCTTCTGCAGTGGTTCTTTGTGAAGTTGCATCGCTACCTGCTTCTGGTTCGCTCAATAAAAATGCACCAATGTATAATTCACCATCTTTTTTGCCTTGTGCAAGCGGTGTTAAATATTTTTGTTTCTGTTCTTCTGTGCAATATTCCTGCAGGCCATAACAAACCAGACTGTTGTTCACACTCATACACACACTCACGCTCGCATCCACCTTGCTGATCTCCTCCATTGCCAATACATAACTCATGGTATCCATTCCACTACCACCGTATTCGGGTTTTACCATCATACCCATAAATCCAAGGTCAGCTAATTTTTCAATCTGCTCTTTTGGGAATTTTTGTTCTTCGTCTCTTTCAATTACACCAGGTAAACATTCTGTCTGGGCAAAATCACGGGCAGCTTTTTGAATCATCAAATGCTCCTCACTTAGTTGGAAATTCATATAGCAATTTTTCAATTTTGAGGCACAAAAGTAAGGGTTTGGATGGAGATTTTAGGTACTTGTAACGAACCACAAAGTCATAAAGGTCACCGAGGAACACTAAGAACGTCTTTGTGACCCTTTGTGTCTTAGTGCCTTGATGGTTCCCTCGTATCTTTGCGGAATGAAAATCCTCTTCAGTTTCCTAAGCTTTTTCATTTCATTCCAGTGTATCGCCCAGCAAAACCTTATCAAATATGTGAATCCCCTGATAGGCACAGAAAAAATGGGACATACCTATCCGGGCGCAACAGCCCCATTTGGTGCGGTGCAATTGAGCCCCGACACGGATACCATTCCTTACGAAGTAAATGGCAAATACAATGGGGAAGTGTATAAATATTGTGCAGGATATCGATACGAGGATAAAACCATCACCGGGTTTAGTCATACGCATTTCAGCGGAACAGGGCACTCTGACCTGGGAGATTTTTTGATTATGCCTACCACCGGCAAACTTCAAATGAACCCAGGCATCGCTGCGGATCCCTCAACTGGCTATCGCTCTGCTTTTTCGCATAACGATGAAAATGCCGAGGCCGGGTATTATAGTGTGTTGCTAAAAGACAACAATATCAAAGCAGAGTTGACCGCAACAACAAGGGTAGGGTTTCATCAATATACTTTTCCATCAAAAGAAAATGCGTTTATCATTCTTGACCTGATGAGCGGCATTTATAACTATGACGGAAAAACCGTGTGGACTTTTGTAAGGGTGTTGAACGATTCTACCGTTACGGGTTACCGGCAAACGAATGGCTGGAGCAGGACAAGGACGGTTTTTTTCGCCATGAAATTCTCAAAACCATTTAAATCCTTTGGCAAAAAAAGTTATGATGGCAACCAGCCTTACCGTGGTTTTTGGGGTAAGTTTAACCAGAATGATAATTTCCCTGACCTCGCAGGCAAAAACATGCGGATGCATTTTGATTTTGATGTGGCTGCAGGGGAGCAGGTAAAAATAAAATTTGCATTGTCGCCGGTGAGCCAGGCAAATGCATTACAAAATATCGTTGCTGAAATTCCGGGC
>CBFGLL010000118.1:0-7157 GCA_965649585.1 uncultured Chitinophagaceae bacterium
ATAATTGTGTGGGTGATGTAACTGGTGCAACTAACGATCCTTTGAGCTATTCAACCCAAGGCACTTATACCATTAACTGGAGTTTTGATGATGGCAACGGAAATATCTCTACCGCACAACAAACCGTTGTAATTGATGATATCACTGCGCCTGCCGTTCCAACGATCAATACAGTAACTGCAGAATGCTCAGCAACAATCACTGCTCCTGTAGCAGTTGATAATTGTGTTGGAGAAGTAACAGGTACAACTAACGATCTATTGAGCTATTCAACCCAGGGCACTTATACCATCAACTGGAGTTTTGATGATGGTAATGGAAATATCTCTACCGCACAACAAACTGTTGTGATTGATGATGTAACTGCACCAGTGATTCTGTGCCCATCAGATATTTACCTGCCCGCATGCGAGAGCACTGCTAGCTGGTCAGCACCTTCAGCTACGGATAATTGTGGTGCTGTATCAGTAGTACAAACAGCCGGCCCGGTGTCGGGTTCCGGTTTCGCACATGGATCAGTAACCATCATTACTTATATAGCAACAGATATTGCAGGGAATTTCAGCACTTGTTCATTTACCGTAACAAGGGCCGCTGAATTAACTGTGTCTTCAACCTTTACACCGATCTTATGCAACGGGGAGATGTCTACAGTTACTGTCACTGCCACCGGTGGTCGTGCTCCATATACCGGCACCGGAACATTTAGCAGCGCTGCCGGAAACTATTCTTATACCGTTACAGATGCAGATGGTTGTGCCGTAACAACATCAGGAAATATTCCTCAACCTTCGGCCATCTTAGTGGAATCAACTACCACAAACCGCCAGTTGTATTTCGGTTTTGCTGCTGATCAAACATCAACGATCACTACAGCACCCACAGGGGGTACCGCACCTTATACAGTTACCTATACGTTAATGAATGGCGAGGATGCAAGTGTACTTCGTCCATTAAATTGTAATGTAAACGGCGGTAACGAAACCTGGACAGCAGTAGGCGGTACTACAACCGGCAATACTTGTCCTCCATCTGGTGGTGGGTCTAATCCATCTTCTACTATTTACAATTTGCCGGAAGGTGGTTCATATTCCGTGACTGTTAAGTTGTTGGATGATGCCTTTATTAAGGCAACGGTAACCGATGCAAATGGTTGCGTGGTTTGGGATACAACCAAAATATGGGCAGAAGACGTTCGTTGTTTTGCCGGTGCCAGTGGTAAGGCAAAAGTGAAGATCTGCCATAAAACCAATAATGGTTGCGGCGAAATTTGTGTGGATGAAAGTGCTGTTGCCGCTCACCTGGCTCACGGAGATTTCTTAGGAGCCTGCACTCCCGGCTGCATTGCACCCCCGGTGTACATAGTGAAGCCAACCGAACCACAGGAAGAAGAAGTGAAAGACAAGGAGGCTCCGTTTAAAGTAATAGTGGCGCCCAACCCGAGTGTGAGCAACTTTCAATTAACAGTTGAAAGTGAAACAAAGGACCCGATCAACATCAAAGTATATGATGTGTTAGGTCGCCCGGTGGGTCAGCTTTCAAAACAACAAAGGAATACAACCATTACCATCGGCGACAACTACAAAGGAGGAACCTATTATGCGGAAATAACGCAGGGTGCCAACCGCCAGGTAGTGAAGCTGATCAAATTAAATTAGTGGTTTCAGAGCCCGGGAGGCCGCCTTTTGGCGGTCTCCCTTTTTTTTAAACCATGCCTCCTGTAACAGGAACCACTACAAGATTAATGTGTATAAAAAACATGAATAAAAATTTGCTGGTTTCATAAAATGTCTATCTTGGCCATTCGATTATACCCCTCCCTATTCTAACTGCTGCCATATTTTCACCTGACTTATAATTGTTACCTATTCGAAACTGCTGATGAGCATCGGCGATTGCCGTGTGTACATCCCCAAATTAAACAGTTAATAATTTTTTTTCCGGAGACGGAGTCTTCGGGGGAGGATATTTATTTAGTAAAACCAAAAAACAGCTTTTTATGAGGCTATTTACACAAATTGTAAAAACTCGCCGGATTCCTGGCAAAATTTTGAGTTCTTTTCTTTTGGTGGTTTGTTTGTTTCTTACTTCTTCAGTTTTTGCAGGAAGTGGAATTTTCCAGACCTATGCCATTATTAACAAGGGCTCGGGTAATCAATTTTATGCAGGCGGAATAAACTCCGACAATGCATCATTGATTTTTAACAACAACAACCTCGGATCTTTTTGCCCAACTGCAACATTGATATTGAACGGGGGAGAAATTAAAACCTACCAGAATTCTGGTTCTAACGTATCGGGAGCAAAATTGGCCTACCGCATTTACAGAGTTGGAGATGCGCCAGGCACATTCCAGGAGATTGGTTTATTTTTTAATGCTGACTTAGGAAATGGAGACAAGAAATGGCAAACCTCCGGCCATAATGTAAATATGTTAGCCGGGTTAACAGCAGGCAACTACTATTTAGAAGTTTATTGGGTCGCTAATTCGACTGATGGAGATCATTATGACTCGAATTTCGGCAATAATTTCAAAGCGACTTTTAGTGTGAATCCGTTTCCAATTTTAAGTGCTAACGTCCAAAACCTTTCCTGTTTCGGAGGGGGGAATGGCTCCATAAATCTTATGGTTTCGGGCTTGACAACGTCTCCTCCGCCCTCGCAAACTTTTTCGCAAGACTTTAATACTTTGGCAATTTCTGGTACTTCATCTGTTTTGCCTGCTAGTAATCCTGTTGGGAATTGGGGCTGGTATTTAGCAGAGACTGACGACAATGCGAACAGCCTATATACGGCGGGCACTGGTAGTGCTAATACTGGGGACACTTACAGTTTTGGTGCTGCAGGTAGTATCGAAAGAGCGTTTGGAGGTTTATTATCTGGGTCATTGGTGCCTTTTATTGGTGGATTCTATACAAACAATACTGGAAGTTATGTGAACAGCATCAATATAACATATACGGGGGAACAGTGGCGTTTGGGAGCTACTGGGAGGACAGATAGATTAGATTTTCAATATAGCCTGAATGCTACTAGTCTTTCTACAGGTACTTGGGTAGATTTTAACGGACTTGATTTTTCATCACCCGTTACAACTGGATCCGTAGGTGCGCTTGATGGGAATTCCAACAAGACAAATATTTCGGGTGTAATTCCTAATTTGAACATTCCTCCTGGTGGTAAAATATGGATTGGATGGAAAGATCTTGATGCAAGTTCATCGGATGACGGACTAGCAATAGACGATTTTTCTATTACTTTCTCAAGTGTTTCTCAGCCGAATGTTACCTTTTTGTGGAGTAATAATGCGACAACACAGAATTTAACAGGCTTAACTGCTGACACCTATACTGTAGTGGCAACAAGTGGCGCTTGTTCAACCAGTGCGTCCTACACGATAAACACTCCCTCGGAAATTATAGTTACCGAAACTCATACAACTCCTTCATGTGCTGGAGGTAACGGAACAGTTACAATTAGTGCAACTGGCGGAACTGGGGCATTAACAGGTACAGGTAGTTTTAACAAAGCAGCCGGCACTCATCAATTTACGGTGACTGATGCCAATAATTGTTCAAAAACCATTTCGGTAACCGTTACCGATCCCCCAGCTATAGTATTAACACATGCCTACACGGCAATTACTTGTTATGGAGGAACTTCAACAGTTACTATTACTGCAACCGGTGGCACAGGTGCTTTAACGGGAACAGGAACATTCACAAGAACAGCAGGTTCTCATGATTTTACAGTGACTGACGGTAATGGTTGTACGAAAACAGCTACAGTAAATATTAGCCAACCTGCTGATCTCGCTGTTTCTGAATCACATAGTGCCATACTTTGTAATGGAGGTAGTGCGACTGTTACAGTATCGGCAACAGGAGGAACGGGGGCTTTTTCTGGTACGGGTAATTTTCAACAAGCTGCCGGATCACATACTTACACTGTGACTGATGCAAATGGCTGTACAAAATCAATCACGGTAACATTAACCGAACCTGTAGTGTTGGATATAGATGCTTCTCCAACAAATGTTTCCTGCAGTGGAGTAACAAATGGCGCAATTGACATAACAGTTACCGGAGGCACACCAGGCGTTAAAATCTTTGAAGATTTTAATACGCTGGCCAATTCCGGAACTTCATCCACCTTACCAGTGGGGTGGGCATTAGCAGAATCAGGTGCGAATGGTAACACTATTTATACTGCCGGTACTGGCACGTCCAATACAGGAGATACCTACAGTTTTGGTGCTACGGGTAGTACTGAAAGAGCATTTGGTAGTTTACTGAGCGGATCTTTAACGCCATATATCGGGTACCAGTTTACAAATAATACAGGGCACACAATTACTTCAATTAATGTGGCTTACACGGGAGAACAATGGAGATTAGGTGTCGCATCAAGAACGGGTGTAAGTCCTGATCTTGACAGGTTAGATTTTGTGTACAGCACCGATGCAACCGATTTAGCAAATGGTACGTGGACAGATGTGAACAGTTTGGATTTTATCGAACCAGTATTCAATGGAACCGTAGGAGCCTTGGATGGAAACCTGCCAGCAAATAGAAAAAATATTGCTGGATCAATTAATGGCTTATCAATACCAAATGGAGCAACGGTCTGGATTGGCTGGAGAGATTTTAATGCCAGCGGATCCGATGACGGGCTTGCTATTGACGATGTCACCTTAAGCTTTAATTTTTCAGGGCCTGTATATTCTTATTTATGGTCAAACAATGCCACCACGCAGGATATTTCAGCTTTATCAGTCGGGAACTATTCGGTGACAGTTACTGACGGTAACGGTTGCACTGCAACTTTACCGGTACTAATTGATGAACCGGATGCACTTGTAGCGTCATATTCCAATCAGCAAAATGTCAACTGTTTTGGTAACTCAACTGGTTCTGTAGAAATAACTGCAATTGGTGGTACTACACCTTATACAGGCACCGGAGTAAAATCCAATTTAGCTGCGGGTCCGCATACGTTCACCGTAACGGATGCCAATAATTGTTCAACAAGTATTACGGTTAATATTTCACAACCTGATGCTGCATTGCAAGCATCCGCCACCGACCAACAAAATGTAAACTGTTACGGCCAATCCACTGGTTCTGTAGTAATCAGTGCAACAGGTGGCACCGGTGCATATATAGGTACCGGAACAAAAACAGGATTAGCTGCAGGCCCACATACTTTCATTGTAACGGATGCTAATAATTGTTCAACAAGTGTTACAGTTAATATTACGCAACCAGACGCTGTATTGCAGGCTACCGCCAGCAACCAACAAAACGTAAATTGTTTTGGCCAGTCAACAGGGTCAGTGCTAATAAGTGCAACAGGTGGTACGGGCAATTATACAGGTGTTGGATTAAAAACCGGTCTGGCTGCTGGTCCTCACACATTCATTGTGACTGACGAAAACAGTTGCAGCTCAAGCGTTACAGTTAACATCACACAACCTCAATCTGCACTTACAGCCACTTGCACAACCAATAACGGTAACCTCTACTTCGGTTAT
Source organism: uncultured Chitinophagaceae bacterium (assembly GCA_965649585.1). GTDB lineage: Bacteria > Bacteroidota > Bacteroidia > Chitinophagales > Chitinophagaceae > Ferruginibacter. Next base: position 5,534 of record CBFGLL010000118.1, read on the forward strand.
CCTACCGACCAGTCGGCAACCGTTTCTGTGACGGTAGGAGGGGGCACAGGTCCATATACCATTACGGCCACGATGAACCGTGCGTTAAAATGCAATTGGGTGAATAGTGCAGGAGATGAAAGCTGGACAGCAGGAGCAGGAGCAACCAGTACCACAAATAACAGTTGTAGCGCAGCCACACTACCGACTGTGGCACCTGTAACCACTTTCTCAGGACCGGGTATCAACGCAGGTACGTATTCAGTAAACGTGATATTACTGGCTGATGCCACCATCACCTTCACCATTACAGATGCCAATGGATGTACCAGCACCTGCACCCAATTTATTCATGCAGAAGACGTACGCTGCTTCTCCGGCAACAGCGGCAATGCAAAAGTTACCATCTGCCATCAAACGGGCAACAGCAAAAATCCATGTATAAAGATCTGCGTGGACGAATCTGCACTGGCAGAACATCTTTCACACGGAGACTATGTGGGCGCCTGCCTCACAAACTGTGCAGTGCCGGGCAACCTGGTGGCTTCTACCGAAGAGCCTGAACTTAAGCTGGAATTACAGGTAATACCCAACCCAACCCCTGATTTCTTCAATATTTATGTGAAGTCTCCCAGCAATGAGCCGATAACGCTCAGGGTAATGGATATGTTTGGCCGCACGGTAATGAACAACAATGTAGCTGCCAACAGCAGGGTGAAATTTGGTCATAACCTGGCCGGTGGAACCTATTTTGTACAGGCAGTTCAGGACAAATCCAAACTGGTTCAAAAAGTGATAAAAGTGAATTAAAAACAACGGGCAGTAATAGACAAATAGGGGTCGGCAGCAACCGACCCTTTTTTGATGGGCTAAAGCAGGCATAGAAATATTTCCATAAGTGGAAAAACAGCGAGAATTTATTTGTAAACGGCTAACAAGCTTAGTGTTCAATTCGTATATTCGGGGTTCAAATTAACAATGCATATGAGACAATTTTACAAAACCACCCTGGCGGTTGTATTTGTATTAGGTTTTTTAGCAGATAGTATTGCCCAGTCAGATAAATTCTGGTCGGCAAATACCGACGCAAAAACCTCTATCGTTACACATAAAGCTGTTGCCAGGCTATCTTTTCCAAAAGAATTTAAATTATTCAATCTTAATCAACAGGCGCTTAAAGAGCAATTGTTTAAAGTGGTAGATAATGCAATTGCACATTCTACCATCATCAGCATCCCTAATGCTGCCGGCCAGTTGGAAGAGTTTGAAGTGTATGAAGCTTCCAACTTTGAACCAGACCTGCAGGCCAGGTTTCCGGAGATCAGGGCTTTCTCGGGAAGAGGTATCACTAATCCCTCTTCTACCCTCAAGCTAAGCTATTCTCCACAGGGTGTTCAAACGATGGTTTTTCGTACAGAAACGGCGAACGAATTTATCGAAGCTTATTCTGCCGATCTTAGAACTTATGCGGTATTTAAGTCTCAAAGAAATAAAGGACAGTTGCCATGGACCTGCAGCACACAGGAGCAGGACATGCATAACAGGCTCAACCAAACGGTGAGTGGAAATTTTGGTCCTGAAAGCAATACAGGCGAATTAAAAACAATGCGCCTTGCACAATCCTGTAATGGTGAATATTCCAACT
>CBFGLL010000119.1:0-7132 GCA_965649585.1 uncultured Chitinophagaceae bacterium
CGCAGCAAATGGCCATAATGGTAAAGAATATAATAATGTGAGTGCAACCCCTACCATAATAGTGGACAAGAGTTCGCTGATGTTAACTATTGAGAAAAGCATGCCGCAGAGTGCAAATAAAAAAAGCAGGAGGTAACTCTTGTTCCTTTTGATAAAGGCCGGCACATTTTTATCGGCAGAAAAAGCGTATTTGCTCAACAACCAATAGAAATTATAACTACACAGGGTGGAAAAAAATACAAAAATGTACAACCAGTAATTATTGGGTGTTTGTAATACCAGGCAGGTTTGCCAGCAAAGTGCCACCGCACAAATGGCAATAAAAATGGAATGAGATAAGATGATCTGTAACCACCGCATTATGGGCATTCCCTGTAAGCGGGGGTGGGAGTAGTGATCACATTACTCTTGTGGTTCTTTGAGTCGGTTACATACACTTCAAAATAAGAACTGTCTAGCCTCGGGCTGGGAGGAGCAGAACTAAAACATTCCAGGCTGTTGTATAAACTTATAGATACCTCGGCTTTAAAATCTTTTTTTGGTGCCCTGTCAAGATTGGGAAAACGGAAGGAATCAAGATTGCCAGACCTGGTATTTTTGATGAAAATCCACGAACTATCAGTTATCCCCGGGCCACCAAAATCCCCTTCAGCATCGGTTACTTCAAGGATCAATTTGGGTATAGAAGGATCGTCAGGATTATTAACTGCCATGGACAATACATTTGGAGAAATATCAACAAATTCAATCTGGGGCGTGCTTTCAAACTCATCTTTTTTACACGCACTTAATACAAGCATGCCCAGCAAAACGATCAACGTATTTTTCATAATAACCGATTGTATTCCAAATTTACAAAAGCAAAGCAATATATCCCGTTTCCAATTCAATAGAATTCTTAAACTTTGCCACAGCATGAAACATTCCTTTCCCAATTTCAATATGGATGATATATATAAGGCTGAAAAAGCTGCGTGGGAAGGATTGGCTTTAGAAATTTTTAAATACCAACGCACCGAAAACCGGGTTTACGCCCAATACTGCGATATTTTAAGGATCGGTAACCAGGACGTGAACAGTATAGAACAGATCCCGTTTTTACCGATCCAGTTTTTTAAAACTGCTGATATAGTGACGGGCGACTTTACACCAGAGTTAATTTTTGAAAGCAGTGCTACCACCGGGTCAACCGTAACTAGGCACCTTGTAAAAAGTTCAGCCATTTATGAAGAAAGCTTTTTAAAAGGTTTTCAACTTTTCTATGGCGACCCTGCGCAGTATTGCATCATCGGGCTGCTACCATCCTACCTTCAGCGGGGGCGATCATCGCTGGTTTATATGGTTAACAAACTCATTGAGCTCAGCGGACACCAAAGCAGTGGATTTTATTTGGATGATTATAAAAAACTAGCGGCCACCCTGCAGCAAAATGAAGAACAGCAACAAAAAACTTTGCTCATAGGAGTTACCTATGCACTGCTCGATTTTGCAGAGCAGTACCCCATGTCGTTACAACATTGTATTATAATGGAAACAGGCGGGATGAAGGGAAGGCGGGAAGAACTTACCAGGCAACAGCTGCACGAGGCACTTACGAGGGCGTTTGGCATTAATGCTGTTCATTCAGAATATGGAATGACGGAATTATTAAGCCAGGCATATTCAAAATCCAATGGCATTTTTGAATGCGCTCCTTCTATGAAACTACTGATTCGTGCGGAGGACGATCCTTTTGATGTGAATATTTGTACCAATAAACCATTTATTACAGGTGCCATCAACATCATTGACCTTGCCAATATTCATAGTTGCTGCTTTATTGCTACAGATGATGTGGGCAAACTCTACCCGGATGGAAAATTTGAAATACTCGGTCGTATGGACAACAGCGACATTCGTGGCTGCAGCCTGATGGCATTATAAACTGCCGTATGCAATGCGCCTGTTACTCGCCAGGTATTTTTCACGGATGATGAGGCTCATTGGCTTCTCATACAGTTTGGCCTCCACCCAGCTTACCAGGTCGAGGTAAGAAAAAGCCCTTGTTTCAAACCTGTTTTTTTCAAATTGTTTGATGTTGGCAAGGAATTTTTCCAGCTCTGGTTTAAGCATGTTGCGGGGTACGTGAAATGATTTTCGCAAAAACTTGAACACTTCTTCTTCAATCACCGTTAGGTTCTTCATTTTTGCCATAAACCGGTATACCGACTTAATGAGGTGATCGATAATATCTGAATTACCCAACTCGTAGTGCGCCAGCAGGTGCAGCAGGCGTGCATAACATTGCAGGTCGTTCCTCAGGTCTACCTGGTCGTTGATGATCTTCCTGAGGTAGTCGATACATTCATTAAAATTCCCGGCGCCAAAATGAAGCGTAGCAATTTTATAGTTAAAAACAAGAATACGATGCCGATCGAGGTATAACACATACTCTTTCAACCTGGCTTCAATGGCCGGTACTAATACAAGACCTGCCTTGAAGTTGCCCACGATCATTTCCAGGTTAAGCTTGGCGCTGTTGAGGTAAACAAAAGTGAGGATGCGATCATTATCATGCAGGTTGGCCACAGGCGAAGCAGCAAATTTTTCAAATTGCTTCAGGGTTTTTGCAAACTGCTGGTAATTCCTCAAATCAAAGTGGGCATTCATCAGGTTGTGCATGCCTTTTATGTAGTGGCTGGTTTCCACTTCTATCATGGCAGGCTGGGCATGAAAAAGGTCTACCCATTTTTGCGTGTAGCGGTAATACATCAAAAAATCCTGGCGAATAAAACCTAACCAGCAATAACTCTGGTACAAATACATTCTTGCATAAAACCCTGTTTGTTCCTGTGCCCCGGCCGGCAGGTTTTTTTTGAAATAATCGTTGATATGTTTTTCATCCTCTACATTCCTTGCATGCCCGTTTTCTACATACCAACTGTATAATTTTAAGGCAAGATTAGAAAGGCTGGTTATCATCCTTCGCCTGGCATTTACTTCCAAAGCTTCAGCTGCCAATGTTTCTGCCCTGTTTTCCATGCTGCGGGTGATATGCAAGGTTTCAATTTTTTTCTCCATGGAAATGATGAGCATTAAAAAGCTGTCCTGGTTGTTGGCAATTGCCAGTTCCTTAGCTTTCTCCAAAATTTTTAAGCTCTGGTGATACAGGCCCTTGTTGTACAAAATGCGGGCATGGTCTAATTGCTCGTGCAGTTGCATATCCACGCTCTCCGTGCTTTTGAGCACCCGAAGGCTGGCGAGAATTTGTTTATATAAATGCGCTTTTAAATTGGAAAGCTGCTGCTTTTTAATGGAAGGAAGTTTTTTGAGCAACAAAGCCTCATCATATTCTTCCTGCTTATCAATGGCGTCGAACAACTCCACTATTTTAAGATCGCTATTCCCCGAATTCCGTTTGATATACAGCTTAAAATTCCGCTTTTCCGACTTTTGAAGCGATCGGATCAGTTGAAAAACAATATCAGTTGAGCGGTTGGCCATCGTAAGTATTTTTCCCCAAAAGCCTTGCTGGAAGTGGGTTTGGGAAGTTAAAGCTGCACTTCAACATCTCAAAAACGGCTTTAAGATGATTTTAAATACAACAAATGCTGTTTTAAGTTTGTATTCAATAAGCGCAACGCTTTACAAAAGGCAGGCAATCGAAAAAATGCTGGCAGGCATCAAAAGGCCGATTTTTTACAGGGCGCAATATAACGAGAAATCGTTTATTAAAATTAGAGTTTAAGAATTTTACATATGGCAAGCAATCGAAAAGGCCGCTCCGTTTCCACGGAGGGGCTATTTTTTTTGTGGCCTACTTGTTATTTACCAGCATCCATTGCGCAGTTTCATAAATAGCTGTAGCAAGTGTTCCCATATTTTTTTTGATAGAATCTACCTGCTGGTTCGTCAGTGCCGGCAAACCATTCCTCACCGGTACCAGCTCTTCTTTTTGAATACGTATGTTTTTGCGGTAGAAATAATGATCATTTACCAGGCCAATCCAGCCCGGTGCATGATAAATGATAAAAGCAGCATTTTCTTTTTTTGAACTATCCAGCAGGTTGCGGCCAAGGGTAGAATTGGTATAGGGCATTTGCAACAGACCCGCAATAGTGGGCAACACATCAATTTGTGATACTACTTCCTGCCTTCTTTCAGCACTCAGCAATGCTGGTGCGTAAAATAACAAAGGCACATGCTCTTCGGTAAGGCGCTGCTCCGTCCATGCCCCGGGATACATGGCGGTTGCATCACCTTCTACTCCATGATCTCCTACAAATACAAATATGCTGTTTTGAAAATAGGCCTCTTTCGATGCTGCATCCATAAAAGCTTTAAAACAAAAATCGGTATATGCAAATGCATTAAATTCTTTTTCAGATTCAAAGCCATATTTTTTTAAAGTATCGGGATGAACATAGCGGGGCTGAAAATTTTTTTCAGTTTCAGGGATCTTAAAAGGGCGATGATTATCTGCAGTTTGAATGATGCTGAAAAATGGTTGGGTAGCTTGAGCCATCTGTTCATTGGCCTCCAGGAAAAGATCTTTATCGCTGATGCCCCACACGTTCACCTTGGGAGCTTTAAAATCTCCTTCTTCAAAAATTTTTACATCTTTAATATTATTGATGAGCCCGCTAAAATTATTAAACTGGCTCCTGCCCCCGATAAAATAATATTTTTCGTAGCCCAGAAAATCATTGATGATCATTCTTTGTTTTACCGAAGCTTCGTTTCGGGTGGCAAATTTACTGAGCTGCACGTCGGGTATGCCGGTGAGGGTGGCAAACACTCCTCTTGCTGTGCCGAAACTCGGCGTAAAACATCGCTCAAAAAAAATACCTTGCTTACACAACTCGTTAAAATAAGGCGTAGTATTCAATGGATTTCCACTCATACTACTTTTATACATGCTGAAGCTTTCGCAGATCACCAGTATAATATTGGGCTGGCTTTCTATTGCCTTGCTGCCCGAATGCTCCAGCCTCCTGTAGGTTCCCGGCTTTGCGCCCTTAGCAGAGAGCTGCAGAAACTGGTCAATGGTACCATAATGTTTGCGGGCATCATTACCTAAGCTCGGTTTCCTGAATCGTAGTGTAGTAAAAAAATTCTGCAGCGGGTTAAGCGCCAGGTTACTTTTAAATGCATCGTTCAGGCTAAAAGCCCTGTAAAAGTTGAGCGGCCTTGCAGTAAAAAATCCATACATAAACCAGCCCAGTAAAATCAATGCCAGCAAATGCCACCTTCTCCTGAAAGTGAACTTATGGATATGCATATTTTTTCCTTCCACGCCCACGTGTATCCGCCTGAACATCCACACCATCATCAACACGGCCCCTGCCAATGCAATCAGTATCCACACGATAGGATATGTTTGCCAGATCATCTGCAAAGATTCCTGTGGATCCTCTGCAAAAATGAGCGCATCAGCATTTAACCTGGCATTCACATACGAAAACTGGCCAAAATCGGCTCCATAAAAAAACAACACCAGCAGGGTTAACACTCCCAGGTATATGGTCCAGAATTTTTTCATGCGCTCACTGTAATAGGGTGATAGTTTTTTAAAGAGCGAAAAAAATGCAATCGGAAAAAGTATAAATGCTATCCAGCGAAGATCGTATTTAAGACCCAGCCAGAATGCAGGCAACAGGTCTGCCAGCGGTATAGCAGCCGGTTTAAAAAACACCACGGTCGCCAGCCTGAACGCAGTAAAGATGAACAGATAAATCAAAAAGATCTTTACGATCCATTGAATGGTTTTTGGAACCAGCCATTTTGTGAGCATGTGCAAATGTGCGGCAAAATCGAGCGCCGGCTATTTTCTCTTTTTATTATTGAGTAAAAGATATTTTGATGTTTGATACCAGGCATCGGTAAACCTGCTTAAATAAGCCATCTGTTGCCGGGTGCTGTCATTTTCGGGTACGGGATTATTATCCAGCACCGATACAAAACCCAGTTCATTTGTTACTGTGCCTTTATAAAAATAATATTCATCCGTTACCAACCCAATAGTTTGCGTAGAAGGCTGGTTGATAAAAGCCACCCGTTCCCTGTTCGTTACGGTACTATCCAGTAAATCTATTCCTAAAGTAGTGTTACGGTAAGGTTGCCTTGCGATACTTAATGCAGTGGGCAGCACGTCCACCTGCGAACACACCGTTCTAATTGTTTGCGGGGTTAATTTATTTTTCCAGTAAAACAATAAAGGCACATGTTCGCCCGTCAGCAAATTTTTTGTAAAGCTTTTTGGATAAATATGCTCCGCAGCGCCCGGTATGCCATGATCGCCAACAAACACAAACAAGGTATTCGCAAAATAGGGCTGCTTGCTGGCCACTTCGAAGAATTTTTGAAAACAATAATCCGAATAGCGGAACGCATTTAATTCTTCATTACTCCTGAAACCGTATTTCAACAGCGTATCCATTGGTTGGCTTATCTTTTTAAACTCCGCCAGGTCTTGGGGAGGAATGGTATATGGCCTGTGATTGCCTGCAGTTTGAATGATAGAGAAAAAAGGCTTTGTTTGTTTCGCAAAGGTTTCGTTGGCCGCATAAAAAAGTTCTTTGTCGCTGATACCCCATACATCTTCCCTGGGTGCTTCAAAACTGTCTTCCTCCCTTATCTGCAACCCTTCAATATTGTTGGTGAGTAATCCCCTTATATTGGCCCATGTGGTGCTGCCACCCAGGAAATAAAATTTATCATAGTTTTTTAAATCATTGATCACACTGTGCTGGTCTACATTTGCGGGGTTCCTGCTGGCAGTATTGGGCCGTTGTACATCGGGTATACCTGTAACCAGGGCCCACACACCCCTTGCGGTACTGAGTGAGGGTGTAAAACAACGCTCAAAAAAAACGCCCTCTTTGGTCAACCCATTAAAAAAGGGGGTGGTATTAAGAGGGTTCCCACTCATGCTGCTTTTATACATGCTGAAACTTTCGCATAGCACCACCACTATGTTCGGCGACTCACTGGTTGGTCGTTCAAAATGCACAGTTCTTGAAAAGTTCAGCGAGCCGGCATTGCTGCTATCCAATCCCAGGTAGTTAGCCATCATGGGGTATAATTCTTTCACTTTGGAAAGATCGAATGTGGAATGCCTGAATTTAAGTGTACTAAAAAAACTCTGGAAAGG
>CBFGLL010000120.1:0-7095 GCA_965649585.1 uncultured Chitinophagaceae bacterium
TACCAATATCTTCCAGTATCTGGTGAGTGGCGCCATCTTCTCCCAGCGTAAGGCCGGCATGCGAGGCACATATCTTTACGTTTTTTCCGCTGTAGGCAATGCTTTGACGTATTTGATCGTACACCCTGCCGGTGCTGAAGTTGGCGAAAGTAGTAGTGTAAGGAATTTTGCCGCCAATGGTCATGCCAGCTGCAATACCCATCATATTAGCTTCTGCAATTCCCACCTGGAAATAACGCTCCGGAAATTCTTTCATAAACCCGCCCAGCTTTAAAGAGCCTGCAAGGTCTGCCGTTAAGGCCACCACGTTTTCATTTTCACGGGCAGCTTCCAAAATGCCATCGCCAAATCCACTGCGGGTATCTTTATTTCCAGTTACTTCAATCTTACTTAGCATATTTTATTACGGTTATATGAGCTCACAAGATAGTTGATGCAACAAAATTTAAAAAGTAAAACTTAAAAATCAACAGCGCCTGTACCATTAAAACACTATTTAGTTTCTGCCAGTTTTTTTTCCCATTCCCAGGCGGTGCGCATCATGTCTTCCAGGTTATACATGCACTGCCAGCCAAGTTCCCGGGTAGCTTTATCGTTATTGGCATAAATAGCTACCACATCGCCTGCCCGCCGGGGGCCGATAGTATAGTTGAGTTTTTTCCCGCTTACTTTTTCAAATGTTTTAATTACTTCTAATACCGTGAATCCATTTCCAGATCCAAGATTAAAAACATCGCAATTGCTTTTGTTTTTATTTGCTATTAAAAACTGAAGGGCCAGTGTATGTGCATGGGCAATATCGCTTACATGAATATAATCTCTCACACAACTTCCATCTTTAGTAGGATAGTCGTTGCCCCACACCTGCATCTGCGGTAATTTACCAATAGCGGTTTGGGTAATTGCAGGCACCAGGTTGGCCGGCCGCCCCACAGGAACTTCTCCAATAAGGTTGCTGGTATGTGCTCCCACGGGGTTGAAATATCTCAACATAATTGAATTTATGCCAGGCAAACTATTTATAGTTTGCTGCACGATCAATTCGCCCATTTGTTTGGTACTGCCGTAGGGGCTTTCAGCAGGCTTTTGCGGTGTATTTTCTGTTACGGGTATCTCATCAGGATTTCCATACACGGTGCAGGAAGAAGAAAAAACAAAATAGGGCACTTTACAGGCTGCCACACATTTCAGGATATTGATGAGCGAGTGGAGATTATTTTCAAAATACAACAAAGGCTTTTCCACCGATTCGCCCACGGCCTTAAAGGCGGCAAAATGAATGATGCCTTCTATCCCGGGATTTTCCTGGAAGATGGCCCTGGTATCTTCATAATTACAAAGGTCAACGTTGTAAGTTTTTATTTTTTTCCCGGTGATCTTTTCAATACCATCTAAAATTTCCGGGTTGCTGCGGCTATGATTGTCTGCATTAATCACTTCAAAACCATGCTGCAAAAGGTCAACGATAGTATGCGAACCAATATAACCGGTGCCACCGGTAACCAGGATTTTTTTCATCTTCTTGTATTACTTGCCGCTAAATTAGGCAAAGCAGCTGAGTACTGGGGGTAGCAAAAAAAATCGCCCTTCAGCAGGGCGATCTTTAAAAAAAATTCTTCAACAATTACAGGTTGAAAATATTATGTAATAACAAATATACCAGTGCTGCTAATCCACCACTAACCGGGATGGTTAATACCCATGCCCATATAAGGTTTACAGTAACACCCCAGCGCACGGCGCTCAATCTTTTTGTAGCACCTACTCCAATGATGGCACCGGTAATGGTATGCGTTGTACTCACCGGCGCTCCCAGGTTGGCTGCAGTAAACAAGGTAATGGCACCGGCGGTTTCGGCACACACACCTTCCAGTGGCGTTACCTTGGTAATTTTAGTGCCCATGGTTTTTACGATCTTCCAGCCCCCACTCATGGTACCTACACCTATGGCGGTGTAGCAGGCAAGGGGCACCCAGTTTGGCATGTCGGCAAATTCCTGGATATTACCTCCTGCAATTAATGCAGCAGTGATAATACCCATTACTTTTTGTGCATCTGCACCACCATGACCAATACTAAACACCGCAGATGATACCAGCTGCAGCTTTTTATACATGTTAGAAGTGCGGTAGGCATTTTCTCCACGCAGGTAATTATAGAAATAAGATCCTATGAATATTACTCCTAACCCAAGTAGTGCCCATTTTTCAAAATCTTTTTTAAATGGAATAAACAGTAAACAGGAAGCAATTACCGCTACTATAATGGCAATCTTCAGCCAGAAACTTTTTTGCATGGTTACCACCGTGATAAAAATGGATATCACCATACCAATCAATGGAGCCAGCACTATAAACAACACTGTTTTCATGATCATGGCAGAATCAATACTACCAAAGCCTGCGGCTGCGATAGCTGCACCGGCAAATCCACCGATCAATGTGTGCGAAGAAGAAGAAGGTAAACCATACCACCAGGTAAGTAAATTCCAAAAGATGGCTGCAATTAGTCCCGCAAGAATAATGATCATTCCCTGGGTGCCATTCACCACATCGGGCTTTACCGTTTTTGCTACTGTGTTAGCTACGGCATGATCACTAAAAATAAAAAATGCTATAAAGTTGAAAAATGCTGCCCATACTACCGCCTGGAAAGGGGTAAGCACTTTTGTACTTACAATGGTAGCAATAGAATTGGCCGCATCATGAAAGCCGTTGATAAAATCAAAGATGAGGGCGAGGGCTATAACAACTATTAAAATCGTGGTCATATGTTCAATTTGCTAATGAGCTAATGTGCTAATTCGATAATGAATTTGAATGAACTGATATTAGCACATTAGCATATCAGCACATTATCACATTAGTTTAAGCGTATTTCACAATAATGCTTTCAATTACATTAGCCGCATCTTCACATTTATCGGTTACGATTTCCATTACCTGGTAGATCTCTCTTTTTTTAATTACTTCTTTTGCATCAGACTCTGTTGCAAACAAACGCTCAATACTCATATCAAAAATATCATCCCCCTGGTTTTCGATGCTGTTGATGGCCACCAGTGCATCGGTGATCTGGCGCATGTTTTTCATATTCCTCAATTCCGTAACCGCTTTTTCTACGTGCTGTGTTCCTAAAGCAATAAGGTCGCAGAATTTTTGAATGCCAATATCATCGGGGTTCACCCTGTAAAAATTTATTTTTTTAGCAGAAGCATAAATGTAATCTGCAATGTCATCTAAGGCGCTGGCCAGGTAATGAATGTCTTCCCTGTCAAATGGGGTAATAAAGTTCTTTCCCAGTTCAGTAAATATCTGGTGTGTTAAGTCATCATTCACATGCTCCATGTCCTCCAGTTCTTTTATCAGTTTCCCCCTTCGGTCAAAGTCGGGCTCGGCCACCACTTCTTTTAATTTGAATCCCATTTTTACCAATTCGCCTGCTACTGATTCAAATAGTTGATAAAATACCCGGTCTTTGGGTAAAAACACTTTGAGAATAGAATTAAGACCCGCCATAAGTATAAATTTTGCGCAAAAATAAATAGATAGCCTACTTTACAGCAGTAAATATAAATGGTAACTATTTGATAACATATAGTTCATATTAATTTGTTATTCCTTTGCCAACCGAAAAATCGCTATTATGCTTAAGAAAATTTTAGTGGCGGGTTGCTGCCTCCTCGGCAGCCATGCATACAGCCAGTTTTTGATGGATATGGTAGACACTACTACCGAAACTGGCCGGGGCCTGCTGAGTATTTATCGCAAATACGACCACCTGCGTTTTAGTGGTTATATTCAACCACAGTTCCAGGTGGCTGAAAAAGAAGGGATTAGATCCTTTGAAGGGGGCGATTTTGCTACCAGGGTAAGCAACCGGTTTATGCTCAGGCGCAGCAGGGTGAGGCTTGACTATGTACATTTCCAGGGAGAAAAAGGACCGGGAATGCAATTCACTTTCCAGTTTGATATTAATGAACGCCGGGTAACCATCCGGGATGTATGGGGGCGCATTTATGAAAATAAATTCCAGTTATTTTCTTTTACTACGGGCATGTTTGCAAGACCATTCGGTTTTGAAACAAACCTCAGCAGCAGCGACCGTGAAACCCCGGAGCGGGGAAGGATGAACCAGATATTGATGAAAAGTGAAAGAGATCTTGGAGCGATGGTTAGTATCGACTCCCGCAAAAAAAGAAAAGGAATATTGGCTGTGTTAAAAGCTGATCTCGGTGTATTTAACGGGCAGGGCATAAATGCAGAAGGTGATTTTGATAATACTAAAGATGTGATAGGAAGGATATCTTCCAAGCCGGTGATCTTTCGTAATAAAGTGATCCTTACAGCGGGAGGTTCTTTTTTGTATGGTGGGCTTGAAAACAATACAAAGTATCATTATTCTACCCGCTCTGAAAACGGGATTAAAATGCAGGTGGTGGATTCGGCCGAATCAAATATTGGCAGAATTTCTCCCCGGAAATATTACGGCGGAGACTGGCAGGTAAAAATCAAAAATAAAAAAAGCTTTACCGAATTAAGAGGGGAGTTTATTGGCGGCACACAAACCGGCACAGCCAGCAACACTGAAACGCCTGCAGCTTTATTAACCGGCAATAATGGATTTTATGCCCGTAAGTTTGAAGGAGCATATTTTTATTTTTTGCAGAATCTATTCTCAGCCGATCACCAGTTAGTAGTAAAGTATGATTGGTACGATCCCAACACAGATGTTGCAGCCAAAGAAATCGGGGCCCCGGGATCCAATTTTTCACAAGCAGATATTAAATACTCAACCCTTGGGCTGGGATATGTTTATCACATTACCCCCAACGTAAAATCCGTGTTACATTATGCCATGGTGAAAAATGAAAAAACAGCCTTGCCTGGTTTTGAAAAAGATGTAAAGGACAATGTGTTTACGGCGAGACTACAATTCAGGTTTTAAAAAAAACATGGTTATAAAAAAAGCCGACCAGGAGGTCGGCTTTTTTTTATTCGATGCAGGAGGTTAGAATTTGTACACCCTTCCACCTGCTATTCTTGATCCGTTTCTGTCGAGTAATTCCACCATATAAATGCCACCTGCATGGTTGGTGATATCCACCTGCATGTCATAATAAGGAGCATTTACATTGTATTGTTTTGAGAACACCCTTGAGCCTTTACTGTCATACACATTTAATAGTCTTACAGGGTTAGCTCCCGGTTGGCTATAATACCTTACATGGAACAAACCGTTGTTTGGACTTGGATAAATAAAGGCAATATTACTTGGGCCAAAGCTTAAGCTGAATTCAGCGGAAGTATTGCTGCATCCGTTGCTGTTGAATGCAGTTACCGTGTACACATCTGCATCACCAAATCCTACTTCCAGTGTTTGTGCGGTGGCGCCGGTTACAGCCGAACCGTTTTTAAACCATTGGTAGCTGTAAGTGCCGGCCGGTGTGGCATTGGCCGTAAGCGTAGTGGTTTGTGTAGGGGTGATCACCGGTGGATTGGCGGTAATAGTTACCGTTGGCAACTGGCCAATGGTAAGTGTTGCAGCACTTGATGTAACACTTCCGCAAGGACTACCGGTTACGATTACACGATACCTGTTGCCATTAAGTGCAGGTGTTAATGCTGCGATATTGTACGAAGCTGTTGTTGCTCCGGCAATGTTAGTATAAGTAACGCCACCGTCGGTGCTTACCTGCCACTGGTAAGTGAGCGAATTGCCTGTGGCAACCACGCTGAAAGCAGCAGGAGCAGGCGCACAACCTACCTGGTTGGTTGGTTGAGTGGTAATGGTTACTGAACTATTAACCGTAAGGATAGCAGCGTCACTTGCAAAGTTGCTCACGCATGCGCCGTTCAGCATTACCCTGTAGCGGTTATTGTTCATAGAAGGCTGCACTGAATTCACGGTTAAAGCAGAAGACGTGGCGCCTGCTATATTGGTGTAAGTGGCACCCCCATCTGTACTTACCTGCCATTGGTAAGTCAATCCAGAGCCTGCGGCCGTTACGGAGAAGTTTGCATTCAATCCGGCGCAAAGCGTTGTTGACTGCGGCTGCTGAGAAATAATAATTGAATTGTTTACCGTTAGGGTTGCAGCCTGGCTGTTGAGGTTGGTAGTACATGTTCCATTGATAACCACCCTGTACTGGTTGTTGTTCATGCCAGATGTAACAGCACTCAGGTTAAGCGTTGTTCCGGTTGCTCCGGCAACGTTGGTCCAGGTAGTACCGCCATCGGTGCTTACCTGCCACTGATAGCTAAGTGAATTTCCGGTTGCAGCCACTGTAAAGCTGGCGTTGTTACCGGTACAAGCCACGGTGCTGGCCGGCTGCGTTGTAATAGAAGCAGTCGGGTTTACGGTTAATGTAACTGCGTTAGAGCTTAAGCCTCCTGGAGTACAGGTGGAAACATTAACCCTGTATTGATTTCCGCTGAGGGCTACCGTAGTAGTAGCGATAGTATAAGTAGCAGAAGTGGCACCTGCAATATCAGTCCATGAAGTACCTCCGTTGGTGCTCACCTGCCATTGGTAAGTTAAAGAAGGCCCTGCTGCTACCACTGTAAATGAAGCGGAGTTAGGTGCACAAACAGTTACTGCTGTAGGTTGTGTAGTAATGCTGGATGCGCCGGTAACCGTAAGCGTTGCCGGGTTACTGGTAACCGTACTTGGGCAGGTGTTGCTTACAATTACACGGTATTGATTTCCGCTCATACCGGCAGTAACTGCATTCAATGTTAAGGTAGATGTTGTAGCACCGGCAATATCGGTCCAGGAAGTACCGCCATTGGTGCTCAGCTGCCATTGGTAGCTGCCGCCACTGGTGGCGGTAACAGAGAACGTTGCGTTTGAACCGGCGCAGGCTGCCTGTGCCGTGGGCTGTGCTGTAATTACAACACTACTGTTTACAGTTAGTGTTACTGCATTGGAAGTCAGTCCGCCTGATGCACAAGTTGAGATGCTCACCCTGTACTGGTTTCCGTTCAACGCTGTGGTTGTAGAAGCAATAGCGTAAGTAGCAGATGTTGCACCTGCAATATCAGTCCATGAAGTTCCTCCATTTGTACTCACCTGCCATTGGTAGGTGATGGAAGG
>CBFGLL010000121.1:0-7091 GCA_965649585.1 uncultured Chitinophagaceae bacterium
GCCATCGCTTTAAAAATTGGATTATTAACTGTATTTGCACTAATAATTGCCTCAGGCCAGCTAAGTGAATGGAAAAAAAAATATATTGCGGCCCGTAAAATAGCAAAGTAGCAAACTCAAGGATATGGGGCAGCACAGGAGGTCGGAAACTGGACCAGCAAGAAAAATATTATATATAGATATGGCTTATACACTCAGCATGGTGTATGAGCGTAACCTTAAGCAGGAATTTGATTCACGTGATTGTGGTGGGTATTTTGAACATGTATGGGGCATACACCCCCTCGCAGACATTCCCGAAAACAGGCTGCTCGATTACGATGGCTTTAAATTAAAGCAAGTAGCCTTTTCAGCCAATCAAACAGTGATTGAAGGGTCTTCGGCATACTACTCATGGCTAAAGTTTTTTTACCCCCTCAATTTTTTCGTATCACAATTAAGGTTTGCCATTTTCCTGGTGAAGTTGGTAAGGCGTGAGGGAATAACGCATATCATGAGCACCGATCCCTATTTTTCGGGTCTCATGGGATTATTTGTAAAAATGTTTTCTAAAGCAAAACTCATCATCTGGGTTATTGCCAATTATGATGAAATATATAAAGGCACGGGTATTATTGCAATGCCAAAATTGTTTAAAAAAAGATGGATAGAAAAGATTGTAGAAAAAATTGTTTTCAAATCCGCTGATCTCGTAGCGGGAGGCAACCAGAATAATCTTGAATATGCACTTTGTAATGGTGCTTCTGCAAAAAAGGCGACGGTTTTCCCCGTGGGCAAACTAATTCATCCTAACCATCTGCTTGAAGTAAGCGAAAGACCTCTTGGTGAGCTGGTCAAAAAAATAGCTGGTGTAAAGTATTTTATTTATGTAGGGAGAATAAATCCATTAAAATATTTAGACGACGTTATTAAAGCATTTAATGTTATTGACCAGGAGCGGGGCAATTGCCAGTTGATCATGGCAGGCGACGGTCCTATGAAAGCCAAGTTGGAGCAAATGACCGAAGAGATGGGCATATCACAAAAAGTACATTTCGTTGGCAATATTGACCAAGAGTCACTAGCTTCTTTGTTAGGAGGATGTTTTGCGTTGATGAGCCCGGTTGCAGGGCGTTCACTTATTGAGGCAACGCTCGCAGGCTTGCCGGTGATCGCTTATGATCTCGATTGGCAACCTGAATTTTTAGGTCGTCATAATGCTGGGATTATCGTACCGAGCAGAGATTGGAATAAAATGGCCGAAGCTGCTATTCATTTGATCGATCATCCTGCAGAAGTTGCCAGGATGAGCCAGGCGGCCCGCCAAACAGGCATTGAAGCAGCCGATACTAAAAAATTATTTGAGCACGAGCAACAGGAATTTGAAAAGTTGCTTGCCGGTAACAAATAGATTTATTTGTTACCTTTCCGCCGCCGGTGCAACCTGGATTGTACACAAAGGCAAAGAGATTTTCACGAATGAAGTTATTGCACCTGATATATTCCGACGGCGTTGCGGGAGCTGAAAAGCATTTACGTCACTTACTACCCGGGTTAAAAAAGAATAATATAGATTGCCAGTTGCAGATCGTTTGTCCCGCCCATGCCCGGAAAGTTTTTAATCAGTTTGCTCTGGGTATGGAAGAACTTGGGGTGCCCACCCATGTACTCGTTGCAGCAAAGTCCAACTTTTTGGGCGCTGCAAAAAAAATCCATCAGCTTTGTGAGCGGGAAAAAATAGATGTGATTCATAGCCATTTAATTAATGCAGATATACTGGCTGTACTGGTTAAAAAGCTGTTTAACCGCAAAATGGTACTGGTTTCTACAAAGCACGGCTATGAAGAGGACATTCAAAGGGATTACGAGCCAGACAACTTTACCATCAAACGAAATTTTTATTATCATATTTCCAGGTATCTCATCAGGAATATAGACCATAATATAGCCGTGTCAAACGGGTTAGCTGAACTTTATTATAACCTTAAACTTAGTGATAAAAAATTCCCGGTGATTCCTCATGGCATCGATGTTCCCGACAGGCAAAGGAACAAAAGGGTGAAAGAGAAGGAAGATGATTACCAACTGATCATCGTGGGCAGACTGGAGAAAATAAAGGGTCATGAGTTTTTAATAAAGGCATTACCTAAAGTGATTGCCCGGTGCCCCTCGACCAGATTAATAGTACTCGGCGAAGGCAGCTGCGGCGAAAGCTTACAACAACAGATCAAAGACCTGGATCTCACACATCGGGTACAGTTCCTGGGATTTCAACCTGATCCATACTCCTATATCGTTCAGTCAGACGTGGTGGTGTTGCCATCCCTCTTTGAAGCGTTCGGCCTGGTATTTATTGAATCCTTTGCCCTGGGTGTGCCGGTGGTGGCTTTTGATACCCCTGCGGGAAATGAGATAATGACTAATAATGAAACGGCTTTATTGGTAGAAAAACGCAATGTAGATGAACTTGCGGAAAAGATCATTTATTTGCTCCTGCACCCGGAAGAAAGATCAGCGCTGGGGCAAAGAGCCTACGAGGTATACTGTAGCAGGTTTACAAAAGAAAAAATGATTGACAATACAGTGAAATGGTATAAGGCCAATCTCACATGCTGATTCAAAACCAACATCTTTCGCAACAGTAAAGTATAATTCCTACATAAAAAATAATCAAGATTTTGGCAGAGAAAAAGACCCTTCAGCTAGTACAGGTATTACGTGGTATCGCCAGCCTGCTTGTTGTACTGCTGCATGTAACTGCCAATATGTATGAAATTTTTGATACTCCTTTCCTGGGCAATGTTTTTATGTTTGGCGGCAGCGGTGTAGATGTTTTTTTCGTGTTAAGTGGATTTATCATTACTTACACCAGCCTGCCTTTTTTATCAAAGCCGGCTGCTTTGCCGGCATTTGCCAAAAGGAGGCTCAATCGCATTTACCCCATTTACTGGATTGTTATCACCGGCCTCTTATTACTACAGCTGGGCTTGCCGGCTTTTTATAACACACATTTCACTACTTCATTCAGCAACCTAGCTGCCACCTACCTGCTTTTGCCTGAGCATGAAATGCTGAACGGTGTAAGCTGGTCATTAACCAATGAGCTGTTTTTTTATTTTATTTTTACCGTGGCATTCTTGTTACCAAAGCCGAGATACAGCTTTTATTGTATGCTGCTGTATTTTTTTATTTTGCTGGCAGCTGCAATAAGTTTCCCGCAGTTGCCTACAGATAACGCTTACCTGGAATTGTTGCTCTTTCCTATGAATATTGAATTTTTCCTCGGGGTAACTATTGCGATCCTTTTCAAAAAATTGCCGCCATCTTTGATCTATCCTTTTTTACTCACCGGTATCGCATTGTTTATAACAGGTGCCAGTTTATACAATCTTAAAATTTCTGTTATCGACGCCAACATGCACCCCGAATTTGAACGGGTGCTGTTGTTTGGAGTTCCTTCATTCTTTATCCTGCTTGCATTAACAAGCCTGGAATTCAAACGGGCTATAAGGGTGCACCCTTTTTTGCTCACACTGGGAGATGCTTCCTACTCCATTTATCTCGTTCACCTGCCGCTGGCTGTTGCAGCGCTAAAAATTGCAAACAGGCTTGAGCTGAAGGGTTTTCTTCCTTTGCAGGTAATTGGTATTTTAATAATAGTAGCTGTGTGTGCAGTAGGCATATTGGTATATAGGTTCATTGAAAAACCTCTTATCAACAAACTCAACAAGGCCTGGTAGTCTTAAAAGGTCATTAGCGGGCTGCACCGGCTTTGCCGGAAACCCTGCTGTAAATATCTGCATGTAAAAAATAGAAAAAAGGCAACAACAATATTTTGTATCGCACCAGCGATCCAAAATTAAAAGTGGTAAACCCAATCACGAGTGCAAATAGTATGGAAGTAGTAATGCAAAAGAAATAAAAAGGATTTGAGAATATCATGGCAAAAAAACCTACTACCCTTGTTTTAAATAAAAGGAAGACTGAAAAGGCGAGAATAAGCGTAGTTTCCAGGGAGGTAAGAAGTATCATTACTGTTCCGCTCTCCCATAAAAATGGACGGTAAAGCGCCCTGAATACAGCTCCCGGCGCACTTGATAATACCCCACCCACAGAAGGGTCTATTTCAGGAATGGTAAAACCTCCTTTGCTGTTCTCCAGTTGAGATGCTTCATAACTTTGAATGGAGGAGTTAATCACACTTACCGATTCCTTTACCAGGCTTTCAATGATAGGTTTGAAATCAATGAGCGAAATAATGAAAATCGCCGTGATGAGGGTTAGTCCAAAAACAGAAAGCCGCACCACGAAATTTTTAATATTGTTGATGGCCATCACCAGCAGGGTAAGCAGGGCAGCTGTGGCAAGTATCAGTACAATATATGATTTAATACTGTACACCATATAGATGAGGAACAGCGTAATGCCCAGTTCAAAAAATGATACCGATTTTTTTACGAAAAACTTATAAAGGAAAAAAACAATAAATCCAATGCCGCCCAGGCACAAAGAGTCCTTTAGCAGGCCGCTGCCCCAAAACCAGAGGGCCGGGGTATACAGCACAAAAAAAGCCAACACCTTAGAATATTTTTTAAACGACAAATGCTGGAAAACTTCAAATAACTTCCACTGTCCCCAAAAAGAAAAATAGGCGAACAACATGCCAATGATGATATAACGATTGAAAGAAAGATAAGAAAGAATGGCACTTATCCTCATTACCATATTACCCGTAGGCTGGGCAAAATAGTCGCCAAACAGCTCATCGGTCCCCGGGCTGTTGCGGTACCACTGTGCCACTTCTTCAATAGGTGCAAAGAGGTAACGTATGTTGGAGATATCTTCCGATATTTTTTCAGTAAAAAAAAGTCCGCCGCGGTAATAGCCGAATGTATCGCCATAACCATAGTAGTATTGGTGCACCATGGCGAAAATGATACTTCCCAGCATGCGCAGGAAGAGCGCCATTAAAAAGGTTTTGAGGAGTGGTGGCGCCACCCTCTTACGGGCGATTCTATAACTGATAAAAAATAACAGCAGCAAATAAAAAAATACCAGGATAAAATCGCTTAGTTCAATATATACCATTTGGATGGAGTGGGTTTGGGCATAAAATGGCCACTGATAAGCAAACTTATGAAATAGACGCCGACCTGAGATGATTAAAAATCCAGGTTGCGCACCCGGTTAAATACATTTCATGAAAAACGCTTTCTCTTATGTACTTTTACCACATTTTAGAAATCATATGCAAACTATTCTTATTACTGGTGGAGCTGGTTTTATAGGTTCTCATCTCACCAGGCTATTCGTTACAAAATACCCGCACTACAAAATCGTGAACCTGGATGCCCTTACCTATGCGGGCAACCTGGCCAATTTAAAGGACATTGAGGATGCGCCTAATTATCATTTCGTAAAGGGAGACATTACGGATCTGCCCCTGGTAAAAAGCCTGTTTGCACAGCATGACTTTACGGGCGTGTTGCATTGTGCTGCGGAAAGTCATGTCGACCGGTCGATAGCTGATCCATTGGCATTCGTACGCACAAACGTTTTGGGAACTACCAGTTTATTGCTGGCAGCAAAAGACCATTGGGCAGGCAAGTTTGACAACAAGATTTTTTATCATATTTCTACCGATGAAGTCTATGGTTCACTCGGAGCCGAGGGATTTTTTTATGAGGACACGGCATATGATCCCCGGAGCCCATACTCCGCATCAAAAGCGTCGAGTGATCATTTTGTACGGGCTTTTTATCATACCTATCACCTGCCTGTTAAAATTTCAAACTGCAGTAATAACTACGGTCCCTATCATTTTCCTGAAAAATTAATTCCCCTCAGCATTAATAATATTATCAACAATAAGCCGTTGCCTATATATGGCAAAGGGGAGAATGTACGTGACTGGCTGTTTGTAGAAGATCATGCAAGGGCAATTGATATTATTTATCACCATGGCAAAATCGGTGAAACTTATAATATCGGCGGTCATAATGAATGGACCAATATTGACCTGATAAAAGAACTATGCAAACAAATGGATGCTAAACTTGGCCGTGAAGCCGGCAGCTCTGAAAAACTCATTACGTTTGTAAAAGACAGGGCCGGCCATGATCTGCGTTATGCGATTGATGCCACGAAACTGAAAGATGAATTAGGATGGATGCCTTCATTACAATTTGAAGAAGGATTATCCAGAACGATAGATTGGTATCTTTCGCACCAGGACTGGCTGATTGATGTGGTGAGCGGGCATTATGCAGAATACTATACAGAACAATATCACAAAAGATAAAGATGAAAGGAATTATTCTAGCAGGAGGATCAGGTACAAGATTGTATCCCATCACAATGGGAATCAGCAAGCAGTTGATGCCGATTTACGATAAGCCTATGATCTATTATCCCCTCAGCACATTGATGCTTGCCGGTATAAAAGACATACTGGTGATCACTACCCCTGAAGACCAGGTTCAGTTTCAGCGGCTCCTGGGCGATGGAGCCAAATGGGGCTGCAATATTCAATATGCAAAACAAGAAGTTCCAAATGGGCTTGCGCAGGCCTTTGTAATTGGCAGGGAATTTATTGGTGACGATTCTGTTGCGTTGGTATTAGGCGACAATATCTTTTACGGAAGTGGCTTTAGCAAATTGCTACAGGCCAGTGCCAACCCCGATGGCGCTGTAATTTTTGCCTACCCGGTAAGTGACCCGGAAAGATATGGCGTGGTAGAGTTTGATGATAATTTTAATGCGCTGAGTATAGAGGAGAAACCAACTCATCCTAAAAGCAACTATGCAGTACCGGGACTTTATTTTTATGACAATGAAGTAGTAAAAATTGCCGCGGAAATAGAGCCAAGTGCAAGGGGCGAATATGAAATTACAACAGTAAATGCCATTTACCTGGAAAGAAAAAAATTAAAGGTTGCCGTGCTCGACCGTGGATTTGCCTGGTTAGATACCGGAACCTTCGATTCATTGAGCGATGCCAGCGAGTATGTGCGTGTGGTGGAAAAAAGACAAGGGCTAAAAATCGGCTGCCCCGAAGAAATTGCCTGGCGTATGGGTTATATTGATAAGGCACAACTTGAAAAGCTGGCGGA
>CBFGLL010000122.1:0-7066 GCA_965649585.1 uncultured Chitinophagaceae bacterium
TGTCACAAAATCCAATAACATCACCTAAAAAATCATAGTTCAAAAAAATGTTGGGAGGCATTACAACTCATTAATGTAATGCTATTCCTTTCCCGTTAATAGCAGCACCGAATTAGTTCCCAGCTCAACGGAGGCACCATCTTCAACTGTCACACTCTTACAATAAACAGTAACCGATGCTGCAATAGCGGGCAAATAATTTCCGCCAGCTTGTATCAGAACATGATCCGCTGCGGATGGCACTTTTAAGGTATTCCAGTTTTCTGCAGTAAACCAATCAGTGCTTACTGCGCCTGTCCATATCATCGGCACCATCGGGTCCAAACCGTTGTTCGGCTTAAAATTCGCACCCAGGTTGAACCCATAACTTTCCACGGCGCCCATTCCGTAACTAATACCGGTAAAGCTGGAATCACTTTCAATATTAAACTGGGTTATGGCAGAAGGCCAGCTCTTAATTACTACAGAATACCCAGCCAGCGATGGATGCGCATAACTATGATTGAAGCTGCTGCTGCCGTCAATTACAAGGGATGATAATCCACCCGTTGGTATCACCAGTGTAACATAATTAATAGAAATTCCTTCTCTCAATGTACGCATCACATTTACTTTTTTTATGCCGGCGTCTAATGGGCTCAGGTAGTACATGTCAGGATCTCCAACACCGCTGTTGCAAGCTCCTCCATGCATAAACTGTGCAACTGATATGGGTTGATCCGCTGCGATAAAATGGGGTTGGTTACTTTCAAAACTATAGTAGCTATTATTTATCAGGCCTGTAAGTGGCAGGCCATCTTTGGTTACTACTGTCAGTGGATCATTCACCAATATTTTATAGCTGTTGATATTACTCACAGATGCCGAACCGGCAGAAGATGTAGGTGCAGTTAAGTATTGTTTACCCCAAAAATGTAATGGAAACAACTGGGCCATGTCATTGTCTCCGCCCCCGGTACCACAGGTTGCGATACTGTTAGTGCGGCTGCTTCCTGAAAATACTGCTATGGGTTTGCCCGGAGATAAAGATCGTATACGGGTACCTGTTAGTTCAAACCCGGCAACGTTCGATCCGCCGTTCCCGTTGGCATCTGCATCTGCATTTGCTCCAAGCACCTGGTAGATCTGTCCCTTTTGCAAAGTGACAATTGTAGTAGCCCCCGGTTGTAGCCCGGTAAAATTTTGGGCTTTGGTAAGCACGGTGGGTGTAACTGCCACCTGTGTATTATTTTCTTTTGCAATTATATATGACCATGAGTAACAATTGGCTGCATAGTTTTGTTTGCTGTTAATGCTTTGGTAGGTATAGCCCCAGGCTTTAACGGGCAGCAGCAAGGAAGCCCCGGAAGAAGCGGTGCCATACATATGAGAATAGACAGCTATCGGCACGTCGCTTTCAATATGTATTCCTTTTCTTCTAAATATTCCTGTACTGCCGGTTCCGCCAAAGGGAGGATCAGGGCTATATAAACGAGCGTCTGATCCGCCTGATTTTGGCATAGCTTCAGAGGTAATAACAGTATTTGCGGGAATATTATAGGTTCTCGTCCAGGGGGTACTGGCACTATCGATAGTAATGGTAACAACTGCAGGATCTTGTTGCGTGCATAAATAAAAAACAAGTGTCTGTCCATTACTTTGACCCAACTCCATAAATTGATGGTGCCCATAACCCGCCCAAAACTCCCGGCCACGATAGGTACTATCCTGCGCATGCAAGAAACCGGGAACCACCATAAACATCAAAATACAAAGGGGTAACAGTATTCTCATCAGTTAAATATTGATTTCTAAAGATACCCAAAATGATCCTCCATCTGCAACGCTTCTTTTAAAATAGAATTTCTACTACAATGGAAGGGCAAGGCAGCTTGTAGCTTATTAATTTCTCATCAAGAAACCGGCGTTTAATAGAGCAATAAAAAAAATTTGTATATCTTATTGCGAGAAAATTTTACTGTATGAGTACCAAAGCTACACTACTATTTATTTTATTGGCATTTCAACTATTTGCAAAAGCAGGCTCAACGGGAGACCCGGAAAAAAATAATACAAAACCCGTTTTAATTATCCTGCTGAGTAACCAATGCCCCTACTGTGAAAAATTTAACCAGCAGCTGCTGAATGATGTTTCATTTAAACAGGGCATTCATGAAAAATACAAACTCCTCAGTTTTGAAATAAGCTCCGAATCAGGAAAAACGGTAGCCAGTCAATTCCAGGTAAAAAAAGTGCCGGCCTTTATTGTGCTTAATGATCAGCAACAAAGCCAGCAAATTTTTACAGGCTATTCCAATGCCGGCAAATTAGCTGCACTTCTGCAGTTTAGATACAACACAACGGCCATCACTGCAGCCCGTGCGTCTGCAACCTGTGGAAACGGTTTAGTAGAATCCGGCGAAGGATGTGATGACGGAAATACAAGTAACGGTGATGGTTGTGATGCGGGTTGCAATGTAGAACTGGGCTACCAATGTACAGGTCAACCGAGTGTTTGCCAGCAAATCTCCACCTGTGGGAATGGTATTCTGGAGATGGGAGAATCATGCGACGACAACAATATGAACAACGGAGATGGTTGTACCTCCACCTGCATTATTGAACCCGGCTTTCAGTGTACCGGGCAGCCAAGCGTTTGCCAGCTAATCTCCACATGCGGCAACGGTATAGTAGAATCGGGAGAAGCATGCGACGATAACAATATGAATAATGGCGATGGTTGTTCCTCCACCTGCATTATTGAACCCGGTTTCGTTTGTATGGGTGAGCCCAGCGTTTGCCAGCCACTGGCCACCTGTGGCAATGGTATCATTGAATCTGGCGAAGCATGCGATGATGGCAATTTAAGCAATGGCGATGGCTGCTCATCTTCCTGCAGTATTGATGCCGGCTGGGTATGCACGGGGCAACCAAGTGTTTGTTTCACCAATTGTGGCAATGGAATACTGGAGGCAGGCGAAGAATGCGACGATGGCAATCAAAACAACGGCGATGGCTGCAACAGTGCATGCAGGTTTGAAACTAACCCGCAGGGTGTGGCAGTAAACCAGGACAATACACGCCCCCACCCCAGTGCAATGCTCGATGTAAAGAGTAACGACAAAGGAATGCTGATCCCCCGCCTCTCCACGGCGGAGAGAACAGCGATAGCAAACCCCGCCAAAGGTTTGCTCGTGTATGATACCAGCACCAACAGCTTTTGGTTTTACAACGGCAGCATTTGGAAACAACTGGCATCCCTATAATATCATATCGCAATTAATGATCTTTATAAACCAAACCATGTTGCAACTGCAGCATGGTTTTTTTATTTTATGAAATGCCGGGTCATAGTTTTAATCTATCATTAAATAAGATTAATCGATTACAAGTATCATTAACATGGATTACTTTTGTGATCCTAAATTCAGCAACAGACTAAAACTTTTACAATGGAGCATACATCTAATGACATCAGCCAGTGTCCCTTTCACAATGGCACTTTGAAAAACAATACTGGCGGCGGCGGCACCGCCAACAGGGAATGGTGGCCAAAACAACTAAGGTTAAATATCCTTCGCCAGCACTCTTCTTTGTCAAACCCAATGGACAAGGATTTTAATTATGCCGAAGCTTTTAAAAGTCTCGACCTGGAAGCATTGAAAAAAGACCTGCATGCCTTGATGACCGATTCGCAGGATTGGTGGCCGGCTGACTTTGGGCATTATGGAGGCTTGTT
Source organism: uncultured Chitinophagaceae bacterium (assembly GCA_965649585.1). Taxonomy (GTDB): domain Bacteria; phylum Bacteroidota; class Bacteroidia; order Chitinophagales; family Chitinophagaceae; genus Ferruginibacter. The sequence goes on from CBFGLL010000122.1 coordinate 3,719, forward strand.
TATTCGCATGGCATGGCATAGCGCAGGCACTTACCGGGTATTCGACGGTCGTGGTGGTGCAGGTACAGGACAACAGCGTTTTGCACCATTAAACAGCTGGCCCGATAACGTGAGTTTGGATAAAGCGAGAAGGTTGTTATGGCCTATCAAACAAAAATATGGCAACAAAATTTCATGGGCCGATCTTATGATACTTGCAGGCAATGTGGCCCTGGAGTCAATGGGCTTTAAAACTTTTGGATTTGCAGGTGGAAGAGCAGATGCCTTTGAAGCAGATGAAGATGTGTATTGGGGTGCAGAAAAAACATGGCTGGGAAATGAAGAGCGTTATGCCGCAGGCCAACCTGGTGTGGCGGGGCATGGTGTAGTAAGCTCCGATGAAAACGCTGATGGACAAACGCATTCCCGCAAGCTGGAAGAACCGCTTGCCGCTGCACATATGGGCCTTATTTATGTAAACCCCGAAGGACCCGATGGCAACCCCGATCCTATTGCTGCTGCAAAAGACATCAGGGATACTTTTGGCAGGATGGCTATGGACGATGAAGAAACAGTGGCCCTCATCGCCGGTGGACATAGCTTTGGTAAAACACACGGCGCAGCGCCATCTACCCATGTAGGCAAAGAACCCGAAGCTGCAGGCATAGAAGCACAGGGCTTTGGATGGAACAGCGACTTCGGCAGCGGTAAAGGAGCTGATACTATTACCAGTGGTCTTGAAGTAATATGGACAAAAACACCTACTCAATGGAGCAACAACTTTTTTGAAAACCTCTTTGGCTTTGAATGGGAACTCACCAAAAGCCCGGGCGGTGCTCACCAGTGGGTGGCAAAAAATGCAGAAGCATTTATTCCCGATGCATTCGACAGCAACAAAAAACATTTACCAAGAATGCTTACCACCGACCTCTCACTAAGATTTGACCCGGTGTATGAAAAAATATCCCGCCGCTTTCTTGAAAATCCTGATGCTTTTGCTGACGCATTTGCAAGAGCATGGTTTAAACTAACACACAGGGATATGGGCCCACGCTCCCGCTACCTCGGTGCAGACGTGCCTGCAGAAGTATTGGTATGGCAGGATCCTATTCCAGAACTGGATCATGAACTGGTGGATGAAAACGATATCGCTTCTTTAAAAAATAAAATTCTCGATTCAGGTATCCCGGTATCTCAATTAGTAACTACAGCATGGGCATCCGCCTCCACTTTCAGGGGAAGCGATAAACGTGGTGGAGCCAACGGGGCCCGTATTCGTCTTGCACCACAACGTTATTGGCAGGTAAACAATCCTGCGCAATTGGATAAGGTATTATCAGCGCTTGAAAATATTCAAAAAGATTTCAACGCAGCTGCTACCAATGGAAAAAAAATATCCATGGCCGACCTTATTGTTTTAGCAGGATGCGCTGCTGTAGAAAAAGCTGCGAAAGATGCAGGGCATAATGTTACGGTGCCGTTTACAGCCGGTAGGATGGATGCCAGCCAGGAACAAACCGATGTGGAATCTGTAGGATACCTGGAACCCGCTGCTGATGGTTTCCGCAATTATCGCAAAGGCAATCCATTTGCACGCACAGAAGAGTTGCTGGTTGACAAAGCACAACTGCTCACACTCACCACACCAGAGCTTACGATATTGGTAGGTGGAATGCGTGCGCTCAATGCAAACTACGATGGCAGTGCTCACGGTGTATTCACCAACCGCCCCGGCCAGTTAACAAACGACTTTTTTGTGAACCTGCTCGATATGAATACGGCATGGAAACCAACCGGCGAAGAAAGAGAAATTTTTGAAGGAACAGATCGTAAAACCGGCGAACGCAAATGGACCGCTACCCGTGCCGACCTTGTATTTGGTTCTCACGCAGAATTAAGAGCAGTTGCCGAAGTGTACGCCAGCAACGATGCCAGTCAAAAATTTGTGAATGATTTTATTGCTGCATGGAATAAGGTAATGAACCTCGACAGGTTTGATCTGAAATAAATAACAAACTGTAAAAAAAAGCGACCCCTGGAGGTCGCTTTTTTTTATGAGTATAATTCTTATCTAAACTTGCCCACTGATTTTACGGGTAGTTTCCCAAATTTCTGGAGTAGTTTCTCTGCCTCCTCTTTCTGTTTACCTAAATCTGAAATACGAATAAAAAGATCAACATCGTACATTGACTTGTTTAATTCCAAAAAGGGTCTGAATAAAGGAGAAGACATTATCCTGTATTGTTCAGGATCTTTTAATTTCACTCCAATGGCTGTTTCCAGGATAGGGCCTGGCAGCGTACCCTGTGTGGTATATACATTCAGCTTCTTGATTTCAGCCACATTTTCCCATGTAATAAAACCACTTGATACGCCACCGGGATTGTAAGAAAACCCATTTTCATTTATATATATTACATAAGGACGGGTGATCAGTAAACGCACTATAAAAAACAAGATAATAGCACCAATACCGAAAACAGCAGCGGTAATAATCAAGTCCGTTGTACCTGGTTCCGGGGCATCATCACGCAAATACAATCCCCACAAAACTACCGTCATTAATAATAATACAAACCCGGCGATAACAATATGCGGCCATACCTTCGCCTTAATTCTAACTTCATTCATTTTACTTGTGGTGATAAGCTTTTTTCAAAATAAAATTGCAAGGGAGGTACTCTACTTTGTTTTGACCAATCTGCGGGAAAAAAAATACCCCTCCCTCACCTCTTCAGGTTTTTTTCATACAACGCTATCCATTGATCCGCATTCATCGCGGCGCTGAGTTCGCCAATTAATTCGTACGGTATCTTATCCATCTTTTTAAAACGGATACAGCTTTTACCCATATCCAGCTTGCCAATATTCAGCGCTGCATAAGCTTCCGTAAACCATTTCAGCAAAGCGGGATCTGCATATACACCCATATGGTACACTGCAATAAAATTCTTTTGCGATGCCAGGCACATAAAAGGTAAAGGCTGTTTTGGATCGCAATGATAGCCCGCCGGGTATTTACTGAAAGGCACGGCATAACCGATCATGCCGTATTGCATGGATTCTTTAAAACCCTTCAGGTTCTTTTTGATCACCTGGTGAAGTTTTTTCATCGGACCCTTCCTGTCATCTGGCAGGCTGTCAAAATATTCGTCAATGGATGCTGCTTTTGATTGCATAGTGATTGTTTAATGATGTACACTTTATGATTACGGAGAAGTCTCCTCCTCTGTCACACCCAAGCATGCCTGTCCCGATTCATCGGGATCGAATGTGCGACAGAGACGAATCATCATTTGTCACACTGAGCTTGACGAATGTGCGACAGAGACGGATCATCATCATTTGTCACACTGAGCTTGTCGAATG
>CBFGLL010000123.1:0-7031 GCA_965649585.1 uncultured Chitinophagaceae bacterium
GGATACTACTTTAACGAGATAAACAGAAACCCCGGCGAGCCGGGGTTTTTATTTGATCCGATGAATTCTGATCGCAAAAAACATTAATTTACTTCCTCATTACCAAAAATCCACTGCTTCACTGCTATGAGCGATCTGTTATCCGGCAAAATATTCAGAACATTTGCCATTATCGTACACGCATTTTTAAATTTCATCCTCATTTCATGGATGTATAAATTCGATATCACCGGCTCGTGGGCCGGACTTACTTTATTTATCATTATATGCCTTCTTTTACTGCTTTTATTTATTAAGCACCTGGTTTCATTTATTAAGTATTTACAATCAAACTAAACTAACTATGCTCTCTGTTGTATTATTTATCATCGTCTTTTTGATCGCTGGTATTTTTCTTGGCTTGTTTCGTGGAAGCAATTACCGTGATGTAAACGGAAAAATTAAAGGCGGTGGCCTTTTCCGCATTATTGCAGCATTTGCCATCGCTTTCCTGCTGGTGGTAATAAACCCCGTAAACATAGAACGTATTGATGCAGGACATGTAGGCATTAAAGTAAGTAATGTAGGCGATGACCGCGGCGTGGGCAAAACGGAATATGTAACCGGATGGGTTTTTTATAATTCATGGATCAGCCGAATTTTTGAATTCCCTATTCACCAGCAACATATCGATTACGAAGCAAATGATATTGTTACCAAGGGAGGATTCCGGGCAACTATTAAACCTTCATTCAACTACAGTATCAATGCGGGCAATGTAGCAGATATGTTTACCAACTTGAGAGTAGGTGTAAATGAACTGGAACAAGGATGGTTAAAGAATGCCATTGTAGGTTCAGTGAATGATGTGGCCAACCGCTACACCGTTGATTCTATTTTTAATCACCGGGAAGAATTTGAAAGTGATATTGTAAAAGAGTGTAACAAAAGAGTGAGCAAGTGGTTCAACGTTTCACAATTAAGAACCAACATAGTACCACCGCAGGAAATTTCTGAAAGCATCGTGGCAAAAACAAGGGCTATACAGGAAGTGCAGGTGGCAGAAAACCGGCGCCAGGTGGCTGTTGCCGAAGCAGAAAGAAAAATTGCGTGATCTCGTGGTGATTCTGCCCGGGCGGTGATACAGGCGGCCGGCCGTGCCGAAGCCATCAAAAAAGAACAAATGAGCCTAACACCACTTTATATAGATTATATCAAAGTTCAAAAATGGAGCGGCCAGGTACCTACCACCGTTGCGGGAAATAACAGCGGCTTTATGATGCAACTACCAAGAGATAACAAAGAATAATATTCATACTTACACGGGAATCATAAATTTATCACAATGAAGAAATATTTTTTTTTAATGATGGCTGCTGCAGGTTTCAGCAGCACTACTGTTTTTTCGCAGGAAACGGGTTATAAAAAACCACCTAAAGCCATGGAAGATATCCTGATGGCTAAACCCACACCGGGCGTAAGCATCGACGATAAGGGCGAATGGATGCTGTTTTCAGAATTTAATCCTTACCCAACCATCGAAGAATTAGCGAGACCCGAATTAAGGATAGCAGGGCTCCGCATCAACCCCAACAACTTTGCTCCCAGCCGGCAAACATTTATCAACCGGATCTATTTAAAAAATATTTCTTCAGATAAAGAGTTGCAGGTGACTGGCCTGCCCACGCCATTTTATGGAGGTAACATCACCTGGAGCCCCGATGATAAAAAAATTGCCATCACTCATACCACTGGCACCAGGGTAGATCTGTATGTAATTAATGTCGCCACTCAAAAGGCTGTGAAAATAAACAGGTCGCCACTCAACACTGTAGTGGGCGACATTGTATGGTTTGATAACAATACCATCTATTACAATGTGGCACCTGCAGCCGCCAGTGCAGCGCCGGCAAAACCACTAGCTCCCAAAGGCCCTGCTATCCAGGAAAATTATGGTAAAGCTTCTCCCCGCCCCACTTACCAGGATATGATCAAAAGCCCTTACGATGAAAGCCTTTTTACTTTTTACGCCACCACGCAACTAGTAAAAAATACAAATGGTATAGAAACCAGGCTGGGCAACCCATCCCTATACAACAACTACAGTTTTTCGCCAGACAAAAAATACATGCTGCAGTCCATCATTCAAAAACCCTTTTCTTACCTGGTGCCGTACAATGGGTTTCCTTCTATCGTAAGAATTACCGACATCAATGGAAAAGAAATAAAAAGACTGGCATCCCTGCCTTCTTCTGAAACGGCGCCCAGCGGCAACGACAATGTACAGATGGTGCCCCGTGGCTTTGGCTGGAGAAATGACGAGCCGGCCACCATCGTGTGGGCGGAACCGTTAGACAGTGGTATGATCAAAAAACAGGCTGAATTCCGGGATGCGGTGTATGCATTAGCTGCCCCATTCACAGGTTCGGCCAAAGAACTGTTTAAAACCAGCATGCGTTATTCCGGAACTATATGGGGCGATAAAACGCATGCATTGGTAACAGAAGGATTGCGGGGCAAACAAACAACGCAAACCAGCCTGTACAACCCGTCTACCGGCAGCATGGAAAAACTATTCAGCCGTAATACCACCGATGCTTATAGCAACCCGGGCAGCCCGGTATTGGCGCCGAACCGCTATGGTAAAAATGTGCTGGTAATGAGCAGTGATGGAAAGACTATTTTTTACAACAACACTGCTGGCAGTTCCCCCAAAGGAGATCTTCCCTTTTTATTATCATATGACCTTAGCAGTAAAAAGGCCGATACCTTATGGCGCTCTGCAGAAGGTTCCTTTGAGACAGTAGTGCGCTTGTTGGATGCCAACAAACTAACCCTGGTAACACGAAGAGAATCCAAAACGGATATGCCTAACTATTGGCTCAAGAATCTTCGATTACGCATTGCTGACAGGCAACTTACTTTTTTCAAAAATCCTTACCCGCAAATGGAAGGAGTGAGCAAAGAAAAAATACGCTACAAAAGAGCCGATGGCGTTGACCTTACGGGAGACCTGTACCTTCCCAAAGGCTACAATAAAGAAAAAGACGGACCCTTGCCCGTGCTGATATGGGCCTACCCGGCAGAGTTTAACTCAGCCGCAGATGCAGCACAGGTTCGGGGAAGTGCTGATCGTTTTACTTTACTGAGCGGGGCTTCTCCATTAAGCCTGGTAACGCAAGGTTATGCTGTACTCAATAATGCAGAAATGCCCATTGTTTCTACCGATAAAGACAAAAAACCAAATGATAATTTTGTGGAGCAGCTAAAAATGAATGCAGAAGCTGCTATTAATTATTTAAGTGAAAAAGGCGTGGGAGACAGAAACCGCATGGCAGTGTCGGGGCATAGTTATGGAGCATTTATGACGGCAAACCTACTGGCTCATACCAATTTATTTAAAGCAGGTATTGCTCGCAGTGGTGCTTATAATCGCAGCCTTACGCCATTTGGATTTCAAAATGAAGACAGAACATACTGGCAGGCCACCCAACTCTACAATGATATGAGTCCCTTTAATTATGCAGATAAAATTAAAACGCCATTGTTATTAATACATGGTGATGCAGACAACAACACAGGCACTTATCCCATTCAAAGTGAGCGCCTGTTTAATGCCATTAAAGGCCATGGCGGCACCGTTCGTTATGTAAGCCTGCCCTTTGAAAGCCATGGATACGCAGCGCAGGAGAGTGTATTACACACCCTTGCCGAGCAATATGAATGGCTGGAGAAGTATGTGAAAAAAGCAAAGCAGTAATAAATGTAAAAGGTGATCAATAATTGGTCACCTTTTTACTTAGTAATTTTTACTTTTGAGGGTGATATGAGCAACGATCCACTTCATGGGAAAACCTTAGAATCTATTCTCACGGAACTGGTGCATCATTTTGGTTGGGAAGAACTGGGCAAGATCATCCGCATCAACTGTTTCATCAAGGATCCAAGTATCAACTCATCTTTAAAATTTCTTCGTAAAACACCCTGGGCCAGAAAAAAAGTAGAAGAACTTTATATCAGAGCCATTAGCTGACAATATGCAGGAAGAACTGATTATAGCGCAAACAAAAAAATGGATCAACGATGTGGTGGTTGGCTGCAATTTTTGTCCTTTTGCAGCAAGAGAAGTGAAGCGTGGAAGTATTTATTACGAAGTGCTGGAAACCAGTTTGCCGGAAATTGTGCTGGAAGCATGTTTCAGCATGATGCAAAAGATGGATGCCGAAGAGAGCATTGAAACCGCCCTCTTGATCTTACCCGAAGGTTTCAATGATTTTGAACATTACCTGGACCTGGTTGAAACCGCTGAGGCCTTTATTGAAGAAAATGATTACGAAGGCATCTACCAAATTGCAAGTTTTCATCCCGGTTATGTATTTGCCGGTTCTGGTGAAAAAGATGCTTCCAATTATACCAATCGTTCTCCCTACCCTATGCTCCACTTTTTGCGGGAAGATTCTCTCAGTAAAGTCATTGACAGCCACCCCGATATTGATGGGGTACCTGCACGCAATATTGCCTTTGCCAACGAAAAAGGCCTTACTTATATGCAGCAACTCCTTGCGGCCTGTTTTGTACAATCCATGCCATAAAATTTTCCATTCATCCATTTTTTTAGAACCCTATAGTCCTCATGTTTGCAAAAAATACCATATTTGCACGCTACAACACTACGAATATGAAGTTTTAATTGGTTTCGGCTCATTGCTGAAACATCCTCCACACAGCGTTAAAAGGCCATCGGCCTGATTTTTCTATTCAATTAAAACTTTTATATGTCTCGTTCTTCAAGCTACAGTTTTTCAAATATATTTTCTCTTATCAGGCAGTCGCTCAACGGCGAAGTGCAGGATTATACTACCGGCAGCATCCGGCGGGCAGTAATTTTATTAGCCATTCCCATGATGCTCGAAATGGGCATGGAGAGTGTGTTTGCTTTGGTGGATATTTACTTTGTAAGTCATCTTGGTAAGCACGCCACTTCTACGGTTGGCCTCACAGAATCTGTGATCACTATCGTGTATTCGTTAGCGATAGGCATCAGCATGGCTGCCACGGCCATGGTGGCAAGGAGGGTGGGAGAAAAAAATCCGGAAGCAGCCACACAGGCCGGCATGCAGGCCATTTTTGTTTCACTGATCGTTACACTGGCTGTAAGTATTCCAGGTTTTATTTATGCGCCCGAAATTTTAAAGTTAATGGGCGCCGAACCGGAAGCCGTGGCTATCGGTACTAATTATACCCGCATCATCATGGGTGGAAGCCTGGTGATCATGTTACTGTTTTTGATCAACGGAATATTTCGTGGTGCCGGGGATGCTATGATGGCCATGAAAAGTTTATGGCTGGCTAATATCTGCAATATCATTTTATGCCCCATCCTCATCCGGGGCTTTGGACCCATCCCTGCATTTGGATTAACCGGGGCAGCTATGGCTACCACCATTGGCAGGGCTATCGGGGTGTTCTATCAACTGTATCATTTATTCAATGGAAAAGGAATGGTACAGTTTGTATGGAATAAACTGAAGCCCAACTTCAGCATCATCAGGTCGCTCATTGATATTGCATGGCCCGGTACACTACAATTCCTAATTGGTTCGGGAAGTTGGATTGTGTTGGCCAGTCTTGTGGTGCAAACGGGTGGCAGTGATGCTTCCGCAGGTTACCAGATCGCCATCAGGCTGGTGATATTTTTTATTCTTCCTGCCTGGGGCATGAGCAATGCAGCTGCCACATTGGTGGGCCAAAATCTTGGCGCCAACAAACCAGATCGTGCAGGGCAGTCTGTGATGCGCACCGCTAAGTACAATGCATTATTCATGGGCATCATGTCGCTTATATTTTTGTTGTTTGCTCCATGGATCATTGCCTTTTTCACCAAAGAAACAAGCGTAGCTTCTTATGCAATTCAATCTTTAAGGATTGTAAGCGCAGGATTTATTTTTTATGGCGTGGGAATGGTAATGGCCAATGCATTTAATGGTGCGGGTGACACAAAAACACCCACCGTAATCAACCTCATTGGCTTTTGGTTTTTCCAGATCCCTTTTGCATGGTTATTAGCAAAAACTTTCGGGCTTGGACCATTGGGCGTATTCATTGCTATTCCTGTATCGGAAACTGCGATAGCAATTGCAGCTTTCATCATGTTCAAAAAAGGCAAATGGAAGCTTAAAAAAATATAATTCGTATAAATTTTTTTTAATAACAAGTTGCCAGGCCCATCACAGTTTGGCAACTTTTTTAATTTATAAACGGGAGGTTTTATACAGCAGTGGGCCATAATACAGCAATCAACCATTGTGCTATGTATTGCAGGCTAAAATCAAAGCATCATTGCCTATATTTGTTTACTACTAAAGCGGTATAAACTTAAGGATGCCATTCATAGAAATCAGATTGCCGAAGTCCATAGCCAAAGCGCTCAACCTTACCGTGCGTGACCCCAGGCGGCAGCAATTGAAAGTGCTGAAAAAATTATTAAAGAAAGCACGCTTTACACAATTTGGCCAGAAGTATAAGTTTGATGAAATATTAATGAGCAAACATATTGGCAAAAGTTTCCAGGAAATAGTGCCTACTTATAATTACAGCAAGATATATAAAGACTGGTGGTACAAAACACTGGAGGGTGCTCCCGACGTTTGCTGGCCGGGCGTTATAAAATATTTTGCGTTAAGCAGCGGCACCAGTGAAGCTGCCAGCAAATACCTTCCTATCACAAAAGACCTCATTAAGGCAAATACACTTACCAGCACCAGGCAATTGTTAAGTCTTGCCCGTTATGAAAACATCCAGCGGAGTGCTATTGGCAAGGGCTGGCTGATGCTGGGCGGTAGCACCCAACTGCAGAAAGGACCCACTTATTATGCAGGCGACCTCAGCGGTATTCAACAAAAAAATATTCCTTTCTGGTTCATGGGGCTTGGGCTTTATAAACCAGGAAAAAAAATTGCCAAGGAAAGAGACTGGAGCAAAAAACTGAATGAGATAGTTGAGAACGCACCAAACTGGGATATCGGTTTTATTGTAGGTGTACCGGCATGGCT